>CAZSKH010000246.1:0-3859 GCA_964607395.1 uncultured Algimonas sp. | reverse complement strand
GGGTCGAGCCGCAGAGTCGTCAACCCGTAAAACACCCTAATCTCATGTTGTTGGCTTTGACCAGTTCGCACGGAAATCCGTCACAAAGGTTTCAAAGCGTCCGGCAGAGATGGCAGCCCGAATTCTCGACATCAAATCCTCAAAATATGCGATATTATGCCAAGACAGCACCATCGCCCCCAGTAATTCATTCGACCGTATCAGATGGTGAACATAAGCTTTCGTGTAATCTTGAGAGGCCGGGCATGAAATCTTTTCGTCAAGCGGGCTCTCATCTTCGGCGAATTCCGCGCGTTTTATATTGTAAGGCCCTGTATCCGTCCAAACCTGCCCGTGCCGCCCGGACCGAGTCGGAATGACGCAATCAAACATATCAACACCGCGGTAGACGGCCTCAACGATATCAATCGGCTTCCCAACCCCCATCAAATAACGCGGACGCTCTTTGGGCAGGTGCGGCGTTGTGACTGAGAGCGTTTCACACATAGCGGCATGCCCTTCCCCAACGGCTAATCCGCCAATTGCAAACCCGCCATACCCGCCGGCAGTCGACTCATTTATAGAGGCTTCTGCGGACATTTTGCGTAGGTCCGGAAAATTAGACCCCTGAACAATCGCAAAAAGCGTCTGATTCTTTCGCTCGCCAAAAGCCTCAAGTGAACGCTTCCCCCACCGCAGGGATAGCTCCATCGACTGCGCGGCTTTATCATAGCTGACTGGGAAATCCGTGCATTCGTCCAATTGCATAGAGATATCCGCGCCCAGCAAATCGGCTTGTATCTCGATTGACCGCTCGGGCGAGAGCATATGTTTAGACCCGTCCAAATGACTTTGGAATGTCACGCCTTCCTCGGTCATCTTTCGGAGCTTAGACAATGACCAAACCTGAAACCCACCTGAGTCGGTCAGGATAGGCCCATCCCAACCGCCAAATTTATGCAATCCGCCCAAGCGCGCAACGCGCTCTGCGCCGGGACGCAACATCAGATGATAGGTATTTCCGAGGATAATATCCGCGCCGGCCTGCCGGACCTGGTCCATATAGACGCCCTTCACCGTGCCGGCCGTCCCGACAGGCATGAAGGCCGGGGTTCGTATGTCACCGCGCGGCGTGCGAAGCACACCCGTCCGAGCCGCCCCTTCCGTTGCGTGAATATTAAAGGGGAATTTGGCCATTAGCTGGCTTTCCAAATCAAAGAGCTGTCACCATAAGAGTAGAACCGATAGCCCTCCGCAATGGCCGTTTTATAAGCCGCTTGCATCCGGTCCAATCCCGCTAAGGCACTCACCAGCATAAATAAAGTCGATTTCGGGAGGTGAAAATTGGTCATTAATCCATCGACAACATGGAAGGTCGAGCCAGGCGTTAAAAAGATGTCAGTCTCTCGGGACTGCGCCTCAACCTGCCCGTCGACAACAGCAGATTCGAGCGCCCGCAAAGCCGTCGTGCCGACAGCAATGATACGCCGACCTTCTGTTTTCGCAGCATTTAGGCGGTCTGCCACCGCTTCCGATATCGTGAACCACTCACTATGCATATCGTGATCCGTCGTTTTGTCAGACTTTACAGGCAAGAATGTTCCGGCCCCGACATGCAGGGTCAAAGCCTCGCGCTGGATGCCCGCTTCATCCAAGGCCTTTAACAACCCCTCCGTAAAATGCAGGCCTGCGGTAGGCGCAGCAACCGAGCCGCTGTCTTTCGCGTAAACCGTCTGATAATCGGCCACATCTTGAGCGTCAGGCGCGCGTTTGCGGGCGATGTAGGGCGGCAGAGGCGGCGCGCCGCAGCGCTCAAATGCGTTTTGCAACACGTCGCCGGCCACATTGAAGGATAATGTCAAATCGCCGCCATCGCGCTTCTCGGTGACCTCTGCCGACAAATGCGCATCAAAATGCAAACTATCCCCGATCCGCAGACGCTTTGCCGGCCGACAAAAAGCGTCCCACACGTCTTGGCCCCTCGCCTTGTGCAAATTGACCGTCACGGACACATCCCCGCCGCCGCCATGAGCGCGCGCCGGGCGCTTCGCAGTCAGGGCTGCCGGAAAAACCTTGGTTTCATTGAAAACCAGCACATCCCCTGCCCGCAGCAGCGACGGTAGATCAGTCACAACCTTATGCTCGAAATCGTCATTTTTCTCAGGGCTGTTCGCGGCAGGAATGTGCAGCAGCCGCGCGCTATCGCGCGGGCTGGCAGGCCGAAGCGCGATCGCGCGCTCCGGCAGATCAAAATCGAAAAGAGAGACGTCCATTCTGGCCGTCCTATATTTATGTGTTAGGCAACCGTCATTTTGACGATCTTACCGGGCATACGCGGCGGCTCGCCTTTAGGCAGCGCGTGGACAAGTTCCATTCCGCTTTCGACTTCGCCCCAAACGGTATATTGTCCATCAAGGAAACCAGCTTCGTCCAAGCAGATAAAAAACTGGCTGGACGCGGAATTTGGGTTCTGCGACCGCGCCATTGAACACACGCCTTCGACATGTGGATGGCGGTTAAACTCGGCTTTGATCTGTTTCTTTGCGCCGCCCATGCCGGTCCCATTCGGGCAACCGCCTTGCGCCATGAATCCGTCGATCACGCGGTGAAATGTCAGCCCGTCGTAAAATCCGTCTTTTGCAAGCGTTGTAATCTGCTCAACATGACCGGGGGCAAGATCAGGGCGCAGCAGGATTGTAACATCCCCAACTTCGCCTTTGTTATTGTCGACAGTCATAATCAGTTTTTCGGCCATTTGTGGCTCCATTTTTCTAAAGTAGGTTGGGGGTAAGCAGCTTATTGGGTGCGCGTCGGGACCTGCAAGTCGCAGACATTCGGGAACGACCCATCGGCAGTCTTTTGTGTCTTCAACCAATTCGCAAAAGCCGGAGAATCGGTCCGTAAAACCTGAACAGTGGGACGTTCAGCGTCGTCCATATCGGCCGCGATTTCGACAGTATTCATGCGGTCAGGAATCCATCCGGGAACCTCGCCAATCGTGCCCACTTGCGGCTTTTCTAACAGATCATAACCCATGACAGTATTGCCCCAAATCGAATATTGGGTGTCCAAATGTTCGGCCTGCCCGCGCATGAGGAAAAACTGACTGTTTGCGCTATTCGGGTCGCTTGTTCGCGCCATAGACGTCACGCCTTTGCAGTGTAGCCCAAAAGCATCGACCTTATTGTCTTTGGTGAACATGGCTTGGCTCGTCGGTTGGCTCGCGATTGGGAGGTTTTTGTAAAATCCAACCCCGATCTCGCTTTCACCGACTTTTCGGGCCGTCACCAAGGTAAATGGCATATCAGCCCCGCGCCGGAAGGTGAACTCGGCCGCGATGTCGGGTAATGTCGAATCGCCTGTGCCGTTCCCATTTGTGCCGTCACCCGTCTGGTTCATGAAACCATCAATCACGCGGTGAAAAACAACATCATTGTAAAACCCCTGCTTTGTCAAAGTTTTGATTTGCGCGACATGATTGGGGGCAATTTCCGGATATAGTTCAACAGCGATATCCCCATATTTGGTATCAATGACGAGGAGGTTTTCCGGATCAACCGTCCGCCAAGCCTCATCTGGCGCAGAAAACCCTGCGAGCGTTGAACTGGCAACGGCTGTCAATTCGGTGGTTTGAGCTTCTGTATTCTCAGCGGCGCAGGCAGATCCTGCCAAAGCGGCAGACAGGGCGAGCGCAAATATGGTGCGGTGACTCATGAAAATTTATCCTTCAATCGTGCGTCGACTTCCGGGGTCACAAATTGTGAAACATCCCCACCCAGCCGGGCAATTTCTTTGACCAAACGACTGGCAATCGTTTGATATTGCGGATCAGACATTAAGAATACAGTTTCAATATCAGGATTGAGACGATCATTCATCC
>CAZSKH010000245.1:0-3879 GCA_964607395.1 uncultured Algimonas sp. | reverse complement strand
ATAGAAAAAGACTTACGACTTACCTTGAGAGTTTATTCTGGTATCGTACAACCTATAAAGTTATAGGTCTCAGCGCGTTAACCGAACTTTGGGTCAAAATGAATTCAGATACACTAAACAGTTTGATGGCTGCGTTTGACCAAGCCCCAAATCATGAATTGGCCAAGGTCATTATTCTTGAGTTGATCAAACCTGATTCCGCGGAGAGTCCTGCGCGTTATTTTAAAAGTCTGGATCAAATAATTCCGGGTAAGGACGGCGAAGCCATCGCCAAAACGGGTCTTGATATCGCTGAATTTGAGAGTGTCCAAAGGATACTTGATCCGAACGATGATGCCCATGAAATTATCCGCGTCAGATGTTTCCTAGGGGCAGGTCAGCAAGACGCTGCCAAAAATCTATATCAAAAATTGGTTGCGAATGATCAGAATTATGAAACCGCTGACTTAAATCGACGGCTGGGTGTCGAGGCCGACTCTAAGCCGAAGTTGCGCGTGATCGAACGACCCTCTGGCGAGGTCATGTCAAATGTTTTGGAATTCAAAGATAATAAGACAACGTTCAGAGATGTTGTTGGGTTGGAGAAAATAAAAAAGCAGATTGAGCGGAAAATCATTCTGCCTTTCCAAAAACCGTCTCTGTTTCAAAAATTCAAAAAGAAAGTAGGCGGCGGGGTTTTACTATATGGCCCGCCCGGTTGCGGTAAAACCTTGCTGGCACGCGCCACAGCAGGAGAGTGCGACGCGAGTTTTTTCAATATCCAAATTGCTGATGTTTTGGATATGTATATCGGAGAGTCGGAAAATAAACTCCACAATCTTTTTGAAAAGGCGCGGCAAGAAACGCCGAGCGTCATGTTCTTTGATGAAATTGAAGCGCTTGCCGGCAAACGAACCCATGGTCGGAATTCAAGTCAGTCCAATGTGGTGAGCCAATTTTTGACAGAACTGGATGGGTTCTCTCAGGAAAATGAGGGCGTTTTAGTTTTAGGGTCGACAAATGTTCCCTGGAGCCTTGATGCAGCCTTTCTCAGGCCGGGCAGGTTTGATCGGATGTTCTTCGTCCCACCCCCAGATAAATCTGCGCGAGAAGGCATTTTAAAACATCATCTCATTGATCGGCCCTCATCTAAGGATGTGGATTTCGCGCTGATCGCGAGTAGGACAGCTGGATATTCCGGGGCGGATCTCGCGAATATAATTGAAATGGCTGCGGATGAGGCCATTGATGAAACCTTATCGACGGGAGAGGAGACCGCTATTCGCATGGAGCACTTCTCTGAGGTCTTAAACGAAGCCAAATCTTCAACGGTTGAATGGCTGTCGACGGCTAGAAATTATGCAAAATACGCCAATGATGGTGGGCGCTATGATGATGTGCTAGATTTTATCAAGAAAAACGGACGTAAATGAGCGATACTGACTATCTGATAATCGATGAACCGAACGCTCGGTTTTCCGGGAAGCTTGTGATTAATCCGATTTTCATCCTGCTTGCATCTATTATTATCCCCATGATCATAACCCTGCCTTTTTATGGGCGATTCTGGCTGCCATTTTTATGGCTGGCTTTTAACGGCTTTGCGATGGGGTCACCCAGTTTGAAAAAAGAAGGCCTATATGGGGTGCTGGTTTGTAGTTTGATTGCGGGTATTTTTTATTCCACGAATAATGCTTTGCCAACCGTTGTCGATAACCCGCAAGATTTTTATCCCTATATAAGAATTCTCTTAAATGCCGTGCTGTTCTCCGGCTTATATATGGTGGTGTTTTTACAAAGCGTTCCCTTTGGCATATTCGAATATGTAAAAGAGCAGAGGGGACATAATTAATACCAGTTACAAATATAGGCGCGCTTGGAGTTTGTACCAACAGGGCCGCAATAATTCGGCTATTGATTTGCTCAAGGCCTTGCTCGCAGAGAGTCCAAATCATGCCGACTATCATGGCTTGCTCGCGGCTTGTCTATTGGACCAAGCTCGCATCACGGCCGCAAAATTCGAACTTAGTATAGCTCTGAGATTGGAGCCCAATAATAGCTTTTTGCACCGTATCCGCGCGAATATACTCATTCTAGAAAATAAATATGAAGCGGCGCTTGAAGCCTGTGATGAGGCCTTGCAGATATCACCGCAGGACACGGTTGCCTTCGGCATAAAAGCGAATGTCTATATGCTGCAAGGCAAGATGAAGTTAACCTATGCTGAAATAAGCGAGATTCAGCGTATCGCGCCGGATGATGTGGAAACCTTTAATCTCCTCTCGGAATATTATTTTAATTCCGGGAAGCTTAATCTCGCTTTTGAGGCGGCTCAGGATGCGCTTCGAATTGACGCTGAAAATATCGATGCAAATGTCATGATGGGCAGTATCTATCTGTATAGGAACAATACGCATGAGGCCATTCATCATGCGAGATTGGCGATCTCGATCAATCCAGACGATCAGTCTGCTCTCGAATTATTGGCAAATGTAAAAGCTAAGAATAATTTTTTTCTCGGTCTTTGGTGGAAGCTCAACTCCAAACTCAATGGGATGTCCAACATGAAACAAACGGGCATTTTGATCTTTGCTTTTGTGCTCTTTAATTTCCTCGCAGTTCTCCTTTACGATTTAAATAAAGTCACTCTGTCCAAGATCGTGGAATATGGATGGATAGCTCTGGTGATATATTCATGGGTCGGAATACCGCTCTATCTGCGATTGGTTGAGAAAGAAAAAGAGCGGTTTTCATTTAAGCCTGACTTCTAAATACCATCGAATTTACGCCGCAAATATTTGGGGGCCTTGTGGTAATTGACAACAGACTGCGATATTACTGAGGGACGTTAGTTTCCCACCCAGCGAATGGTAAGACGGTGACCCTAACTCCCGCCCAGCACTGTCCTCGGCGCGGGGTCGATCACAATAAACCGCCCGTTGCGAATCTGGTAAACCGCTAATCCGCGGTCCGGCCTACCGTCGGCGTCGAAACTCACCAGTCCATCCACGCCGTAAAAGCCTTCTGGATTTTGCGCGCGGTTGTAACGCTGCCTTGGATCTCCATCGGCGACGAATGCGCCGACCATAACGGCGTCATAGGCGAGGCTGGCGAGATTAGTGGCTGTCTCCCCATATGTGCGGTCATAGGCATCAAGGAAAGGTTGTTGCGTGTCCTTATCGGGCCCTGCGAAAATACCGCGATTGAGCGCGGGTTCGCGCACCGTATCCGGGTTCGCCCATTGCGATGTTCCCATAAATTGCACCTTGGCGGGATCGACTTCGTAATAAGGCAGCAGCGGCGCGAGGGAGCGCAGAGCTGTGCCGCCTTCGGGCAGAAGGATGGCTTCAAAGCTCATCGGCGTCGTGCCATTATTGGCTTTGGCAATCGCTTCGCCCTGTGCGTAAAAGGCTGCGAGTTTTTGCGCGGGCGCTTGCATGACGCTGATGTCATTGCCTTGATAGGTCTCGGAGGCGGTGATCTCGCCGAAATTCGCGCTGACTTCATTTTCATAGGCGGATTTCACGCGGCGGCCATAGGCACTGTCGGGGCCGAGGAAGGCGAAGCGTGTCGCGCCTGTGCCGGCAGCAAAATCGACAACGCGGTCAACTTCGGCTTCGGGCGGGAAAGACAGCAGATAAGTGCCATTGCCGGCCACAGTCTGGTCCGTTGAAAAGGCGATGAGCGGTGTCCCCGTGCGCTGGGCTTCGCGAGAAGAGGCTCTGACATTATTCGCCAAGATTGGACCGAGGATGACATCCGCGCCCGCTTTAATGGCGGCTTTCGTGGCCGAGCGCGCGCCCGCTTCTGTGCCTTTGGTGTCCAGCGCGGTGAGAAGAACATCTGTGCCTTGGCGGTCGAAGACGGCCATTTCCGCGGCACGGTACATGGATTGGGCTT
>CAZSKH010000244.1:1233-3895 GCA_964607395.1 uncultured Algimonas sp. | reverse complement strand
GCCGAAACCAAAAACAGACCGCAAAGGGTCAGGGTGAATAATATCGAAAAACGTGCAGAAACAGAAAGAACCATCCTGTCACACTACGGGCGCGATTTGGTCCCGACAAGAGAAGACACGGCCCTTAAAAGCGGTGCCCGTTACAGGAGTCTGGTCTGTTATTCCCGGTGAGAGAACACCAAGGCGGCTGTGATTGCCGCTGCGCCGAATTCTTCTTCGCGCGGGATAACGCCGTTTTTAATATAGCGCAGAACATCCGCATTCAGGGACGCCGTCAGTGACCAGTTCCAATAGCGCAATACGGTTTGCGCCTTATCCGTGGAGATCACGTCATAGGTTTCCATGACCCGTGCGAGGCTGGGGTGCATCGTGCCGTCGGTTTCGTGTAGCGGACGTTTCAACGCGCGCCAGAGTTTTTCGATATGGGTACGTTTTAGGCCCGGCGCCTTGCAGAGAATAGCAATCCCTTCGCCGCCTTTATCCGTCAGAATTTGTGCGCCTGTGGCTGGTTTGACCCCCGCCATATAGGAGATTTCTTCGGTCAAATGCCGAGTCAGGCCACCCGCCTCGGCGGCATCAATCGCAGCCTCCAATCCTGCAAATTCAGACCGTTCAATCGCCGCGCGGTTACGCTGTCGGCGCTCAATGAATTGCAACGCCTTACGTACGCCCGCATCGGACCAACCATCCGCAGCGGCCTTAGGAAATAGATCGCTACAGCTTTCCTGCAACACATTTCGCGTCACGGCAAAGCGGTGCAGAATTTTCTTGCGGTTCGCGGTTGTCGCCCACCAGAACATCGTCAATCCGTGAGACGGGCGCAGCTCATCACGTTTCACGAGCAAGCCGACATAGGGTTGGTGTGAACGGGAGACCGTCAAAATGCGTTGAATCGCGGTTTCAGAGAAATGCGCGTTTTTATTTTTCAGCAAGGCCTCCACGACGTCCTCGTCCAGAAATTCAACCATGGCATCAACAACGGCATCCGATACATGACGTCGTTTGGCAATCACGGCACGGTGCGCGCTGGACACTTTACGGCAGATTTGGATCAAATCTGAATCCGTCAGGGATTTACTATTTTCAAGGATATGACGCGCAATTTTAATTTCATCTTTCGCCAAAATCACGAGGATTGTCCGCGGCGCTTCGTTCAACATGACGAGGCGCTTGGCGACAGACTCGCGAACATCAGGGTCAGCAGATCGCAGTAATTCCACCAAAACATCGCCCGCCATATGGCGCTCTTGTGGGGTTAACTGACTGGCTGGGATGCAGATGACATCCGCAAGACGTTTGGCCAATTGCCGCCGTACGGCCTTATCATCAACGTCGACAACTGTCGGGTCGAGCGTTAACGGGGCCTCGCTTGGCAAGTCTCTTTTTTGATGAATGGCTAATCCGGCCATGGGGCTCACTTTTTTAGGTCGCGCGCTGCGCAGCGATAGATTCGCCTTCACCCTAACGTGATAGGGTTAATGGGAGGTGACCTATGAACCTGCCCCTACACTTTTCGGCGGTAGCTCCCTATGTCAGGTTTCCTATAGGAGACCCCGCATGAAAATTCGCCCCGCCCAACCTGCCCCTTTGGCCGAAAAACGTCCTCACACGCAAACGCGGTTCAATACCGAATGGACGGATAATTACGCCTGGATGCGAGACGACAACTGGCAGGCTGTCATGCGAGACCCGTCGGTTTTAGACAGGGATATTCGCGCGCATTTAGAGGCTGAGAATGCCTATACAGCGGCCGCGCTGGAGCCGGTCACTGCGTTGAAAGACACAATTTTTGGGGAAATGAAAGGGCGGCTGGAGCCCACCGCGCGCGGCGTGCCTATGCCGGACGGGCCTTACGCCTATTTCCATTTTTATCGCGAGGGCGATCAGCACGGCGTCTATGCGCGCCATGATGTGGCCGCAAGCGAGTCGGAAGATGACATCATTCTAGATTGCGATGCGGAAGCCAAAGGCACAAAATTCTTTGATATCGGGGATGTCTCCCACAGCCCGGACCATAAATGGCTCGCCTATTCCGTAGATGATAAGGGGAGTGAGAATTACCAAGTCTTCCTCCGCGATTTAGCAACAGGCGAGCGGTCCCCGACGGGTATTGATCGCTCTGCCGGCGCTCTAGTTTGGGCGGCCGATAACCGGACGCTGTTTTGGGTCGAGCGCGATGAGAACCAACGCCCCTATGCTGTTCGGTTCCGCGACGTATTTGATGCGCGCGGCAAAATTCACACGGCCTATGAGGAACAAGACCCCGGGTTTTTCGTCAGTGTCGGTAGTTCAGACGATGATAAATTCATCGAAATCAGTGCCCATAATCACACGACCAGCGAAATACACCGCATCCCGTCCTCCGTCCCCCAAACCCCGCCCATGTGTTTTTCCGCCCGTCAAGCCGGGATAGAATATAGCCTGCATGACCAAGGCGGCGTGACTTATATCTTGACCAATGCAGGCGGAGCTGTCGATTTCCAGATCCTGACAGGAACCCCCGGCCAGTCACCCTCAGAATGGGCCGATTTCCTCCCCCATCAATCAGGGCGTTTAATTCTCGGCATGGAAGCCTTTGAAAATTGGATTGTCCGATTAGAGCGCGAAGAGGCCCTGCCCCGTATCGTCATCCGCGATATGAAATCCGGAGAAGAGCACGCGA
>CAZSKH010000244.1:0-1223 GCA_964607395.1 uncultured Algimonas sp. | reverse complement strand
GGATAGAATATAGCCTGCATGACCAAGGCGGCGTAACTTATATTCTGACGAATGCCCCAGACAGCCAAGGCAGAGATGCCGTGGATTTCCAAATCCTGACAGGAACGCCCGGTCAAACCCCTGCGGAATGGTCCGATTTCCTGCCCCATCAATCGGGGCGATTAATCTTGGGCATGGAAGCCTTTGAAAACTGGATTGTCCGATTAGAGCGCGAAGACGCCCTGCCCCGTATCGTTATCCGCCATATGGAAAGCGGAGACGAGCACGCGATTGAAATGCCGGAGGCCGCCTATGGGCTCGGGATTAAATCGGGATATGAATATGCAACGGATACGCTCTATTTCACCTATGCCTCACCGTCGCGTCCCGGCACGGTTTACCGTTATAATATGAAGACCCGCGAGCGGGTCAGCGTGCGCGAACAAGTCGTGCCGAGCGGACATGTGCCGGAAGATTACCGCGTCGAGCGTATTTCGATTACGGCCCGGGACGGCGAATCCATTCCCGTTACCATTTTGGCGCGCAAAGACGTGCAGATCGACGGGTCTAATCCGCTTTTGCTCTATGGATATGGGTCTTACGGGATTACGATTCCGGCGGTGTTTCGCACCAATATTCTCTCGCTGGTGGATCGCGGCATGGTCTATGCGATTGCTCATATTCGCGGCGGTCAGTCTAAAGGATACCAATGGTATTTGGACGGAAAGCTGGAGAAGAAGACCAACACATTTAATGATTTCGTTGATTGCGGACGCGCGCTGGCGAAACGCGGCTGGACCTCCGAGGGGCGTATCGTCGCCCATGGCGGCTCGGCGGGTGGTTTGCTGGTCGGGGCCGCGCTTAACCAAGCGCCCGAATTATTTGCAGGCGTTATGGCCGCCGTGCCTTTTGTTGATGTGCTCAACACGATGAGCGATACGGAGCTTCCCCTCACCCCGCCCGAATGGCCGGAATGGGGGAACCCGATTGAGGATGAAGACGCGTTTCATCGCCTGCGTAGCTATTCGCCCTATGATAATGTCACGGCGCGGTCCTACCCGCCCGCGCTCATCACAGGCGGGCTAACCGACCCGCGCGTGACCTATTGGGAGCCTGCAAAATGGGCGGCAAAACTCCGCGAACATCAGACAGGCGACGCACCAATTCTGCTGAAGATAAATATGGACGCAGGGCATCAAGGCGAAAGCGGACGGTATGACAGCCTAAAAGAAACGGCTTTGGAA
>CAZSKH010000243.1:0-3900 GCA_964607395.1 uncultured Algimonas sp. | reverse complement strand
GCGGTGGGTGAAATAAAACCATGTGTCTTGCACAAAGAGATAAATCAGCCCCGAGAGCGGCAGGTAAAGCCAGCCCCAAATATCTGCGGGCATCGACATATAAAGCGCCGAGCCGCCCGCTTTCCAAACCTCAATCACGAGGGCTGCGGGCAGGGCATAGATAAAAGCGCTGATCGTCGAGAGTTTAATCTCATTACGAATGGTCTCGCGGGTCGGTTCACGTTTCGACAGTCGCCGTGCTTTTTTGGGCGTGCGTTTCCACAACGCCCAATGGATCGGCCAGACAATCGCGAAGTAGCGCGCTATGATAATGGCGGTGAATGCCAAAAAGGTAATGACGCTTTGCCCGAGCGGTATTGGCGCGAAATTAAATATGTCTCCGAAATTCATGCCCTAGCTATTACACGCGTCGAACCAGTCCGTAAATGCGGCGCGCTACTCATCTCGCATATCTTTCAGGC
The DNA here is from genome assembly GCA_964607395.1 of uncultured Algimonas sp. GTDB lineage: Bacteria > Pseudomonadota > Alphaproteobacteria > Caulobacterales > Maricaulaceae > Litorimonas. The sequence goes on along the minus strand of CAZSKH010000243.1, from coordinate 3,439 downwards.
GATAGGTCTGTGGAGGTTCGAAGTCATTCGGCAATTCTTCCGGCGAGCCACAAGTTGACGTGTGAATTAAAAAATTATCAATCCCCGAGAGAAAGTTCTTTATAAAATAGAGAAAAGCTTTGCCATTTCGGACCTCTTCATTGTTACCCGTCTCGATGGTTATGGAAGACACAGGTCTGAAACCATAATCCTCTTCGTAGAATCCGTTTAGGTATTCTTCCCGCGCAGTATTTTCGAGATAGACTTGGATGGGATCGGAAATATAATGTGCGCAGTTCCATGATTGAGTTTGGCCTGGCTTCAAAATTTTATTGTTGCTGTAGAAACCAAAAACATTTGGATAATGAATGGGGAGCGGCTCAAATAACTCAACCATTTCAGGAATTTCCAACTTTGTATAAATAGACCAACCGGAGCTCATATTAGTTATTACGGCTATTGAACCAGCCCGTAAATGCGGCGCGTTCGCCCTCGTTCATGTGCAAGCCGAGTTTACTCCGCCGCCACAGGATGTCGTCCGCAGATGTCGCCCATTCGTGATTGATGAGATATTTGGCTTCAAGTTCGTAAAGCCCTGCGCCAAAATGTTCACCCAACTCCGGCTGCTTTTCGCCGTCGCCGAGGATCAGCGTGATGCGGGTCCCATAAGCGTGACAGAGGCGGCGGAGCAGGTCGGTATTCATCGCGCGATAACGTTTGTGCATGTCGGTAAAGAACCGCTCGAAATCCGCATCAATCAGATCTCCGCCCGGCAGCAGCGCCGTTTCTGTCCAATCCCCCGTTTTATAGTCAAAATAATCCTTCAGTTTGTCCATCGCGTGTTCGCCAAGCTTGCGCGAGGTCGTAATCTTCCCGCCATAGACAGACATGAAAGGCGCATCGTCTGACATCTCTTCAATGTTCAAAACATAATCGCGCGTGACCGCAGACGCGTCTTCCGCTTTATCGTCATAGAGCGGGCGTACACCCGCATAGTCCCAGACAACATCCTCCGGCGAGATATCATGTTCAAAATATTCGCTCGCCGCTTCGCAGAGATAGGTGATTTCTTCTTCGCTGATTTTTACGGGACCGTCGGCCAGATCATAAGGTTTATCCGTGGTCCCGATGAGCGTATAGTTCCGTTCATAGGGGATGGCGAAAATCACGCGATTATCGGCGTTCTGGAACAGATAGGCATGGTCGCCTTCAAAGAGCTTCTTCGTGACGATATGACTGCCCGTGACAAGGCGTAGAGATTGTTCGGATTTGTCGGTTTTGATTTTCCCAAGAACCGCATCCACCCAAGGGCCTGCTGCGTTGACGACGCCTTTGGCCTGAATGGTTTCGGTTTTGCCTCTATGTTTAATCTCGGCAGAATAGCCCTGATCCGTCGGTTTGACGGAGAGAACTTCGGTACGCGTTTGGATATCCGCGCCGCGATTGGCCGCGTCCAGCGCATAGAGAACCACGAGCCGCGCATCCTCAACCCAACAATCTGAATATTCAAATCCTGTCTTAAAGCGCGATTCCAAAACGCCCTTATGCGGCGCGGTATCAAGGCGAAGCGATTTCGACCCCGGCAGCATTTCCCGCCCGCCAATATGGTCATAAAGAAATAAACCCGTACGCAGCATCCAAGCCGGGCGCAGGCCTTTATCATAAGGCAGCACAAATCGCATTGGCCAGATAATATGCGGCGCAGAACGCAGCATAACTTCACGTTCTTTGAGGGCATGGCGCACGAGATTAAATTCGTAATATTCGAGATAGCGCAGTCCGCCATGGATGAGCTTTGTAGAGGCCGAGCTGGTATGGCTCGCGAGATCATCGCGCTCGCAAAGCAAGACCTTCAATCCGCGCCCTGCTGCGTCCCGCGCGATGGCCGTTCCATTAATGCCGCCGCCTATAATAAGAAGATCATAATCCATGCTCGCCCCATAGCGGGATAATTTGCGCATCGCTACAGATTATCGGTGCGCATCATTGCGGTGACTGCGTTTTCATTGCATTCAAAACCTATGACAAATGTAATCCTCTCTATCGACCAAGGCACCACTTCGTCGCGGACGCTTGTTTTCTCGCTGGCGGGTAAGATATTATTCTCTGCGCAGGAGGTCTTTCCGCAAATTTACCCGCAAGATGGGTGGGTGGAACATGACCCCGAAGCCATTTGGTCAACGGTGCTTTCGACTCTGAAACAGGCTTATGCTTGGGCGGTATCAGAAAAATTCAACGTCGCAGCCATCGGGATTACCAACCAGCGCGAAACAACCGTGGTCTGGGACCGCGAAACGGGAGACCCGCTTTATAATGCCATTGTCTGGCAGGACCGCCGAACAGCGGAAACGTGCAAAGCGCTGGCGGAAAAAATGCCGGCTGAAGACTTGCAAGCCAAAACAGGCTTGCTGCATGACCCATATTTCTCTGGGTCTAAAATGGCGTGGATATTGGACAATGTTGACGGCGCGCGGGAAAGGGCGGAGGCGGGGGAGCTTTGTTTCGGGACCGTGGATAGTTTTCTCATCTGGCGTCTCACCGAGGGCCAGAGCCATGTCACAGATGCCACCAATGCCAGCCGCACGAACCTTTTCGATATTCATGCCCAAGCTTGGGATGATAGCTTGCTCGAGCTATTCAATGTGCCGCGAAAAGGCCTCCCGGAGGTGTTAGATTGCGCGGCAGATTTTGGGGTCTGCACGGTTTTGGACAAAGATGTGCCGATCGCAGGCGTTGCGGGCGATCAACAGGCGGCCGCCGTTGGGCAAGCCTGTTTCAAATCTGGCGATATTAAATCAACCTATGGCACGGGCTGTTTTGTCATCCTCAACACAGGCGACGAGGCCGTGATTTCCAAAAACCGATTGCTGACCACGGTTGCTTACCGCCTGAATGGGAAAGCCACCTATGCGCTGGAAGGCTCTATCTTTATGGCAGGTGCCTCCGTGCAATGGCTTCGTGATGAAATGCAATTGGTGGAGACGGCCGCGGAAACAGAAGCCATTTGCGAAGGGATGGACTCGACGGATGGCGTGTATCTGGTGCCGGCTTTCACCGGGCTCGGCGCGCCGCATTGGGCACCTGATGCGCGCGGCGCCGTTTTCGGGATGACACGAAATACGGGCCGCGACCATCTTATCCGTGCCACGGTGGAAAGCGTTGTTTATCAAACCTATGATCTGTTTTACGCGATGGGTAAGGACGGCGTCAGGCCTACGGCGCTACGCGTGGACGGCGGGATGAGCGCCAATAGCTGGATGTGCGGCTATCTCTCGGATGTTCTGGATATGCCAGTGCTGCGGCCTGAAATTTTGGAAACAACAGCGCTTGGCGCGGCTTATTTGGCAGGGCTCGGCGCGGGACTTTACGATGGGCTGGAGGCTGTGAGTGAGCATTGGACAGCTGAACGGGAATTTACGCCAACACTTTCTGCAGAGACGCGCGAAACCCGTCTTGCAGA
>CAZSKH010000242.1:0-3914 GCA_964607395.1 uncultured Algimonas sp. | reverse complement strand
CGCCGATTGGTAAGGGCCAGCGCGCCTTGATCGTTGCGCCGCCGCGCACGGGTAAAACCGTCTTGTTGCAAAATATCGCCCATTCGATCGAGCGCAATCATCCGGAATGTTATGTTCTCGTTCTTCTCATTGATGAGCGCCCCGAAGAAGTGACTGACATGCAGCGCAGCGTCAAAGGCGAAGTTGTATCTTCAACATTTGACGAGCCTGCCACACGTCACGTCCAGGTTGCTGAAATGGTGATCCAGAAAGCTAAGCGCCTGACGGAAAACGGCAAAGATGTCGTGATCCTGCTGGATTCGATTACGCGTTTGGGCCGGGCCTATAATACGGTGGTTCCGTCTTCCGGTAAGGTCTTGACCGGCGGTGTGGATGCGAATGCCCTGCAACGTCCAAAGCGTTTCTTTGGTGCGGCGCGGAACATCGAAGACGGCGGCTCGCTGACAATTATCGCGACGGCCCTCATCGATACAGGCTCCCGTATGGACGAAGTTATCTTTGAAGAATTTAAAGGCACAGGTAACAGCGAAATCGTCCTCGACCGCAAAGTCGCGGATAAGCGTATCTTCCCAGCCATCGATGTCACGAAATCCGGCACACGGAAAGAAGAGCTGTTGGTTCCGGCGGATGAGCTGCAAAAGACATATGTCTTACGCCGCATCCTCAACCCAATGGGCACAATGGACGCGATTGAATTCCTCTTGGGCAAGCTCAAGGACAATAAATCAAATGCCGATTTCTTTGATTCGATGAACACGTAGCGTTCGTAGAAATGAATATTTTGTGGGTATTTATCTCCCCCTTCAGGGGGAGATGTCTGAAGCGAAGCTGAGGACAGAGGGGGCGGTTTGGATTTGGCCCTCGGGCAGCAAACCCCCTCCGTCGGTCGAAAGGCTCCCGCCACCTCCCCCTGAAGGGGGAGATAGACTATAGTGCGTTTTGACTGCGGCTGACTTTCGAAAAAACAAATCCGCCAATCGCGCCTGCCAGCATTTGCAGGCTAATCCCAAATGCATCCCGCGCGCCGGCGATCAGGTGAACATCGAAAAAAGCCTCTTTCATGCCAAAGAGCATCGTGAGCAAACCAACCGCTCCGGCGACACTATAGATGATCGCGCGTCCAAATTTCGTGACCCGAAATAATAATCCGCCTACTAAGAACGCGATAGCCAAGGCCATACTCACGAATATGATATAGAGCGATCCCAGATAGCGCAGGTCATAAAGGGTCATAGACACGCGCTCGATCAGGCCAACCTCTGCGCCGATGTCGCCTAGACGCGCCAATACATTTTGGGTTTGAAAAAACACGCCCAAAACAACTGTCGTCAGAACGGCTGCCAACCATCCACCAATCCGTTTGAAAATTCCGTCCATAGGATTATGGCTAAAGGGGAATGGGACATTAGGTCAAGCGGAGTTGAAGCATGCGCGGATTGAAAATGAGTTTGGGCTTAGTATTATCCGCAGGAGTAATAGCGGCCTGCCAAGAGCCGCAAGCTGAACCGGAAATCTCTCAGCGGCTGTCAACAGAATTTGAAATTGCGATTGTCGCGGAAGGTTTGAAAAACCCATGGTCCGTGGCCGAACTTCCGGGTGGCGATTATCTTGTAACTGAAATATCGGGCTCAATCCTGCTTGTATCCCAAGCTGGCGAACGCACCGAGCTTCTAGGGGTGCCCAAAGATATTTATGTAAGCGGGCAGGGCGGCTTATTAGATGTTGTTTTAGCGCCTGATTTTGAAACGACTCGCGAACTCTACTTTTCATATGCTTACGGGACAAAAGATGCCAATGGGACAGCGCTTATCCGCGGGCAACTCGATGGGCGAGTTTTGGCTAAACCGACCGTTATTTTCCGCTCCAGCCCGCCAAAAGCCGCCGCCTCCCATTTCGGCGGGAAGATCGCGTTTCTTCCGGATGATACGCTTGTTCTGACGTTGGGCGACGGTTTTGCCTATCGCGAAGATGCGCAAAAGGCAGATACGCATTTGGGCAAGCTGGTGCGCCTGACCCGTGACGGCGGTGTGCCGCGGGATAATCCTTTCATGGGTCAATCCAAAGATGGCCGAGAGTTCAAGCCGCAGATTTATTCTATGGGCCACCGCAATGTCCAAGGCCTCGCCTATGACGCCCCAACCAATACGCTGTGGGAGCATGAACATGGTCCGCGCGGCGGGGATGAGCTGAACCGGATTGAAGCGGGCGCAAATTACGGATGGCCGCTGGCGACAAAGGGCCGAGATTACCAAGGCGCGCGGATCTCACCTTACGAAACTTTCGAAGGCATGGTTGACCCTGTCCATAGTTGGGTGCCGTCCATCGCCCCGTCGGGTCTTGCGATTTATCGCGGCGCGTTGTTCCCTGAGTGGAATGGTGATGCGCTCATTGGCGGGCTCGCCAGCCGTGATTTGCGCCGTGTAGATTTGGAAAACGGCAAAAGCGTGGGCGAAGAAAGTTTGCTGGCTGATCTGGATGGCCGTGTCCGCGATGTGCGCGTGACGAAAGACGGGTCAATCTTGGTTTTAATTGAGGGCGGTGAAAACGGTCAGCTCCTCCGGCTATTGCCCAAATAATCTCAGCTGCAAATGTTTCTGCGAATGAGTTGCAAAGTTATTGACATTCATTCTCAACTGGCTCACATGGGCTGTATGATACATTGCATCTGCAATAATATTAATACGGCCAAGGTCGATGCCGCTGCTGCCAAAGGCGCGGAGACAGCCGCTTGTGTTCAACGGGCTTGTGGAACGCGGTTCAATTGCGGGCAATGCCGGGTCGACATTCAATCCCGCTTGCAGGCCTGGCGCATAGCCAACCCGGCTTTGGAGGCGGCGGAATAGCGTTCACGACCCTCTTTATGGGTCCTCAACCCTCTTTATAGGTCCTCAACCCTCTGTTTACTGCAACTGATTTGCACCCGCGAAAAAAACGCCGCGAATGATTTTCACCTGCATTGATTTTGATTGACCCGGCCCATCCGCATGGGTGAGGACCGCGTAACGATTCCAAAGGCCAGCAATATTGGCCTGGTTATTATGGAGACTAACATGCGCGGTGACCCCAAAACGATCAAATGGCTCAATACGGCCCTTAAGGCCGAGCTCACCGCCATTAATCAATATTTCCTACACTCGCGCATGCTCAAAGATTGGGGCGTGACGAAACTCGCGAAGAAGGAATATGAGGAATCCATCGAGGAGATGAACCACGCGGATGAGATTATCGAGCGTATTCTCTTTCTCGGCGGCCTGCCTAACCTTCAGGACCTTGGCAAATTGCACATCGGCGAGACTGTCGAAGAAATTCTGCAATGCGACATGAAACTGGAAGACCACGCCATCCCGATGTATCGCGACGCGGTGGAACATTGTGAGAAGGTTCGAGATTACGGAACACGCGATATTCTGCAAAAAATCCTGACCGAAGAAGAAGAGCATGTCGATTACCTCGAGACGCAATTCGACCTCATCAAACAAATGGGCATCCAGAATTATATACAGCTGCAAAGCGGTTCTGTGTTGGACGGTGAAGGCTAATCTGACGGCATCATTCTGGCATCAAAGTGTTTGGCTGACAGCAAAGTGATAAGAATAGGCTAGGCTCTTAACGACCCGCCAAGATTTAGCCTTTACGACTTGTTCACTATGAAACGGGTTCTCTTCATATTTGCCTCTGCGCTGGTTTTGTCCGGGTGCGGATCGACCCCAAAGCCCGAAGTGGAACCTGAAAGCATTAGCGCTGAGGGTTTGGCTTTGCGGGATGCTGTGAGATATTCCCAAAAAGACCCGCGCTGGGCCGCTGACCGTTTGGGGACGACGCGCGATACGATGGGCGGCGAAGGTTGTCTCGTGACGGCGGCGTCTATGGCGCTGACAAATCTCGGATTTCAAACCAACCCGAAAGATTTAAAC
>CAZSKH010000241.1:0-3943 GCA_964607395.1 uncultured Algimonas sp. | reverse complement strand
TCATTTTGTTTCCGAACAGAGCCATGGACAATATAGGAGACTCTCAGCCTGTCCCCAATCTCTTCATATGACATTGTAGTATAATCAGCCGCGCCGCCAATTCGTTGACCCACAACACGTAGAGAGTTGATACTCCCAAGTTCATTTGAGATATCTTCGGCTAAACCTTCTGAAAAATATCGATGGCTCCCTTCGGCACTCATATCCACAAATGGCATCACAGCGACGGACCGTCCGTATTCGCTGGCAGCTAACTCGGTCCCGAATGGTTCTGGCCTAGACATGACGGCGGCAGAGATAGCTGCAACCGTTACTATGATAGGCGCAAGAATGAGCGCCAGGCCTCGTCCTTTTTTCTGTTTCGGCGGCGTCAATCCCAAAGGTTGAGCGCCGACTTCACTTGGGTTGACTTCATTTACGGCGATTTGACTTACAAAAGCTGTGGCTGGGGTTTCAATGTCCCGCACAATGGGGGATGCGGTGGTTGGTATTCGCTCGGGCGGGGAGATTTCCAATTCAGTAACGGGCTCTTGCAGCGCATAACCCCGCTTTGAGATCGTCTGAATATAGCGGCTTTGCCCACCCGCAGTCTTAAACGCTTTCCTGATAACAGAAATCGCGCGGGTTAGGCTCTCATCCGCGCCAAATTCCACCTTCCATACAGCGGCGATAATTTCATCGCGAGAGCGGACCTCTCCCTGATGGGCCGCGAGATGCATCAGAACATCCATGATTTTGGGTTCTAAGGAGACTATATCTGATTCACGACTGAGAGTATTTCGGCTTGGATCAACAAGTATTGGACCAATAACGAAACTTTTTCTCAATCCAATTTCTGATGTTTCCATATTCATCCCAGTATTAATCTAAGGGTTATCTTCTTTTTTGCACGTAAACAAGGCGCGATAACCCCTAAAAACTGTTCAAAAACAACGACCTCATATTTCCATCATAAAAATTACAGCCAATCCACATTCGGTCTTCAGGACTTTGTTGGCCGCGATGCAGCATGTTGATTGGGCAGCAAGGACATTTGCTTAACTTTAACTGGAGAGACTTCGACATGACTAAATTCGCAAAAACACTTATTACTGGTATCGTACTTACATTAGGCACAGCCACTTCAGCTCACGCCGCAGACGAGACATTTACAGCCGCCATTAAGATGGACAACACGGTCTCCGCTGAGGCGACATATGACGCGCTTAAAGAACAAGCCCGTGAGGTCTGCGAGACAGAATTACTGCGTGAAGGTTTCCGTAAATCAGAGCTGACCAATTGGGTCAGAAGCAAATGTGAAAAGACCGTTCTTGAGAATGCCGTCAAGGCCGCTGACAGCCCAGAAATGACATTCGTTCACAATGAGACTTGGGGCTTGAAAGCAAAGAGAACATCTTACGCTCAAAAGTAAGGGTGCCAACGGGCTGATGAACCCCCAGCCCGAACCCTAAACCCAAGTAGCTTCCCCGTAGAAAACGGGGAAGCTTTTTTGCGGCTGGGAGCCGAAGTAAAAATCGGGTTGTATTGAACGGGCACGACTGAAGTTTTGATCAGACCATCTTCAACCCCTAAGGCTGAATATATTCGGCTTGTTCGAGCGCAATCAGCAGCGCAATCTGTATGGCGACATGCGAGTCTTTATCCGTCCACGTTTCTTCAAATGAATGCGCGCCAGCGCTTTTGCCCCCGCGGCTGATCGTGACGGCGGGTAGGCCTTTTGAGATTGGGGTGTTGGCATCGGTTGATGAGATCGCCAATTTCGGGTCCAGACCAAAGCTGCGGATAGCGGCGAGGGACTGTTGGACAAGCGGGCTGCTCGCGTCGCCATTTGCGACAGGGCGGTCGCCGACTTTTTTGACCTCGACGGTGATTTCGTCGCCGCTTGTGCGCGCGGCATTTTCGGCTGCAAGACCTTCCGCCATGGCCTGTTTGAACACAGCGTCCATGTCATCGAGTTTTTCGACATTGCCCGATCGCATGTCGACCTCCATCCAGCTCTCAAACGGGATAGAGTTGATGGAGGTTCCGCCGCCGATACGGCCGATGTTGAAACTGGTTTTTGGGCCTTGGCTAGCGACTTTCGCGGCCCTTTCAGAAAAGATGGTCGTAGCCCGTCCCAAAGCATGATGCGGGTTGGCATCGCCAAAATCGCCCCAACTATGCCCGCCGGGACCTTTGAAGGTCACGCGGTAGCGATAGGAGCCCACGCCGCCGTAAACTAAGCGGTCATCACGGCCACCATCCACCGCGATAAAGCTATCAATTTTCGGCGCGCCGTCGCGATATAAATGTTTGATTCCGCGCAAATCGCCAAGGCCTTCTTCGCCGATATTGCCGACAAACATCAAATCATGTTCGGTCTCGATATCATGCGCCTCCAGCGCTTTTATCAGGCTGAGCAGGACGATGACGCCGCGGGTGTTATCGCCAATGCCGGGCGCGATATAGGTGTCGCCCTCGCGCCGGACGGTAACGTCAGTCTCAATCGGAAAAACGGTGTCGATATGCGCGCCAAGGGCAATCGTCTTCTCGCCGCTCACGCCCGGACGCCGACCAATGACATTGCCGACGGCGTCAATCGTCACATCGGTCAGGCCCGCATCTCGGAACATTTCTGCAACTCGTTTGCCGCGCGTCGCCTCGCCAAAGGGCGGGGCGGGAATTTCGTTCAGCGTCACCATGTCTCGATTATTCTCATTGCGATGCGATTCGATGGTTTTAAACGCAGCAAGTATGGCCGGCTGCGTTTTGAGGGCGGTGATGGCGCTCATATGACCGTCCCCAATTTCAACAGGCGTCTGGGGTGCCGCAGCCTGTGGTTTGGTCATGTCTTGAGGCGTGGTTTGCGTCACGGTGTCTGAACACGCCGCCAACAGCGCGGCTGATAGAATACATGTCAGGCTAAAGCGTTTTGTCAGTGAGGGCATGAGGGTCGATCCCGTTTCGAAGGTTAGAGTGCGACAGGGTTTAACCACAGCCGCGCAGGCGTTGGAATATATTTTCCTAAACCAGACCCCAGCGTCATGATTTTCCAGCTACTTTACAGTGGCTCGGATTTGCGGCAGGCCGTCCCCGTGACCTCCGCTCCGCACATATCCCATGATGTTTCCTTGGCTCAGCATGTCTTGCGGAACTGGCTGACGGGGCACGCTTAGATTTTTCTTCTCCTGACGACCCCAACAACCCCTTAGGATGAAGACCATGGACAGACAAAAATACGAAAAAATCATGCGCGGCGCAGGCGATCTTGATTACGAAATCTACCTCAACACAAAGCAGCTCCTTGCATGTCAGCAGGAGCCAGAAGAGCTCTGCAATCCCGACGAGCTTCAATTTATGATCGTGCATCAGGTCGAAGAGCTCTGGATGAAGCTCATGGCGTCGACCTTGCTGGATATAAATGATGAAATCCGGGCCGGGCGGACGCTCAAGGCGTTGACCCTGTTTCGGCGCGTCCATATTTGCCAAGAAATGATGACGGCCCAGCTAGTCTTACTCGAGACGATGTCGCCGAAGGATTATCAGGAAATTCGCCTCAAACTTGGAAATGGCAGTGGGCAAGAAAGCCCCGGGTTTCGGGTCTTACTGAAGATGCCAACAGACCTCTGGCAGACCTATGAGGATGTCTATTTGGAGGGCGGTAGCCGCACATTGGAGCAGATTTATGATAGCGAATACGTTCATGATGAGGCTTATATGATGGCGGAAGCCTATGCGGAATTTGACGAGCAATTTCAAAAATTTCGCAATGCGCATATGCAGCTTATCTACCGCTCAATCGGGGTGGCGGCGAAGTCGTTGAAAGGTCGTCCTGTTGAAATTCTTAATGAAGGTTTGCGGCAGAAATTCTTCCCGGCGCTCTGGCAAACTCGCGCGGAGATGACGGACCGTTGGGGCGGAACCTATGGCAAGACACGCGATAAATTGTCCAAAGATGCGTGAA
>CAZSKH010000240.1:0-3948 GCA_964607395.1 uncultured Algimonas sp. | reverse complement strand
AAAAAGGGTAGAGCAAACCCAAGACCAAGCGCGAGCATGACGAGCATCGTCGCAACGGCAGTCCCGTTTAGAAGAGCAAAACCGACAGCCGTTCCCATGAAAGGCGCCGCGCAAGGCGTCGCCACAATCACCGCCAAGACTCCGGTTAAAAAACTCGAAAATGGCCCTGTGCCGCCGACATGGTTCGCGCCTATGTTCTGGATGCGTCCGCTAACTTCGAACACGCCAAGCAAATTTAGACCAATCGCAAAAAGTAAGAGCGACACCAGCGCGACAACCCATGGCGACTGTAATTGGACGCCCCATCCTACAGATGCTCCGCCCATTTTTACGGCAATGACGATAAGGGCAATCAGCACGAAGCTGGCTAAAACGCCTATCGTATAGGCCCAAGCTGATCTGCGGATTTCTTGTCTTTCGCCATGTGCAATCTTTGCGATTGAAAGCGCTTTGAGGGAAATAATCGGAAAAACGCAGGGCATGAGGTTGAGGATGAGGCCGCCCAAGAACGCGCCGAAAATAGCCCCCCATAACCCGATATTGCCAGATCTACCAGGGTCAGACCCGTCTGAAGAGGTGAGTGCGCCAATTTCAACACGCGTGTTCGTGGCGATAGGCACCACGACGGCTTGCCCATCTTCCCCGACGAGCGTAGCGTCGAAACCTTCCGGCGTTCCGTCATCCCAGCCGTAACTTGGTGAGGCTGTGAATTGAATACCGCTTTCTGCGAGGGATAATTTAACCGGGTCGCTATGGACAATAATGGGGTTGGCGTGCGGGAAGAGTTTGGCCGTCTCAAATCCTTTGGGGAGACCGGAGATATTAAAGACGACCTTTCCCGCGTCCAGCGCCGCTGACCCGCGCGCTTTCCCGAGCTGCGGAATCTTTGCTCTTGCCGTCTCAATTTTTGCGCTGTGCGCGTCGTTTGTTTTCGGCGTTCCTACACCGATCGGCAATGATAATGCCCCGTCTTCAGGCACACAAAGCTCGTCGCAAACCAAGAAGTAAGCGTGGGCTTTCAGGGTTATCGGCGTATTGGGGTCTAGAGTGTCATCCAGTGTAATTTTGACCGGTAACCAAACCTCCCCGCCCATCGCATAGGACAGGATTGGCCCAACGGTTTTCACTTTGGGTGCGGGCCACATAATCGGCCCCGCACTCACGCCACTAGGCAAGTTCCAGACGATATTGACGGGCTCGCCGCTATCGCCCGCATTGCGCCAATAAGTGTACCAATTACCGTCAAATTTCATGTTCAGAGCGACAGTAAAACTTTGGCCGGGCAGGACTGTGTCGTGACCCGAGACGAGCTTAATCTCGGTTTTACCCGTATCCAAAGGCAGGCTTTGGCGCGCATGGGAAAGCCCGGCGGTCAACCAAAGCAGCAGTGAAAGACATAAAATCCGAAACATATAAGGTCTCTACTCAGAGAAATATGAAAATACGATGCACAAATGCGTTGGTGCTCCGTGATGGCAAATCCCAACCCATTATGAACGCCCCATATCTGCCGTTTCGTATGGCTTGACTCACCCGCCTGCACCCCCAACATCCCGCATATGACCCGCTCACCCACATTACCCGGACGCCCGGCGCGCACCGAAGTCGCTGCGCCGTCGCTTCTGCCCGGTTTTGCGCTGGAGCGCGCTGCGCTGGAAAAGACCTTATCCGTTCGCGGTGAGGGCGCGCTGTCTTCTGCGCAAACTGTGAGCGCGATCCGCAGCGCCTTGGACCGCACGGGCGCAGCCTTCGCGCGCACCACCGAAGATCCGGCGCTACAAAAAGCTGGGCTTTGGCTCATTGAAGTTATTAAATCTGGCACAGGTGTTTTGGACCGCGCCGTGACAGCCGATATTAAATATGTGGAAACAGGCACGCCGAGCGCTGGTGTTTCAAGTCTGTTAGGTAAACCGACCGTGTTTTACGGTGCGGCCGGATTGCTCGCTTTGGTCGGCGTTGTTCAAGGGGCGGGCTTGGCTATATTATCTGCGGCTATTTTGGCGGGGCTGCATACGCTAGAGCCAAAACGCTGGAAAAAGCTGATGGCGCTACTGCCGCGCACAAACCCGCCGAAAGCTTTGGAAGATCAATCAGGACGTCAATATACGGCAGAGGCGCGGCTGACCTTGGACGCCGCCGGGCTGATTGGGCAAATTGAAGATGCGCTGAAAACGGCGGATCATATTTTGTTGCGCTTGGCCGAGCCGCAAACACAGGCGCATTGGGCAGACACGCCGCGCCTCGCGGCCATGTTACAAAACCTACTGGAAGCGGGCGGCGCAGGGGATAGTGATTTTGCGCTGGAGCTGATTGAAAAAGAACTTCCGAGCCTGCTGCGCTCGGGCGGGGTTACTGTTGTGACTTATTCCAATAGGACATCGGAATTTTTCGACGAATTGCCCGGCATGGGTGAGGGGCCGAAAGTGGAAATGGCCGCGCCGGCCCTCCTGCGTGAGGATGGTAGTCTTTTGCGGCGCGGAACCGTTTGGGTGCGATCATGAAACATTTGGAATTCATTGGATTTGATCTGGGCCACGGGGAAACAGCACTGGGGCGAGCCTTTGGCGCAACTGTGCGCGAGCCTGAAATCTTGGAATGGCGCGGACGGCGGAGTTTTGTCACCGCTGTTGCGACGGATAAATCCGGCGTAAAAATTGGCATGGAAGCGCTTAATTTGGCGGCGCTTGGCCCCAAAGCGAATGTAGCGGTTAAATTTAAATCGCGGGAGCTTGATCTGGAATCCGTGCGTGTGCCGACCTTCATGTTTACCGAAGCCCTTATCGATGGCCTAACAGAAGACGGCATGATTTTAGGCCCCAAGGAAAGCCAGTTCATTGTCGGCTGCCCCAGCGGGTGGAGCGCCGATGACCGATCGGCCTATCAAGATGTGTTCCACACATCTGGACTAAAAACGGTCCGTATTGTCCCCGAATCCCGTGCGGCGTTGATGACGGCTTTGGAGCAAGGGTATCTCTCCATTGAAGATACGCGGGCCTCTGTTCTCATCGTGGATATTGGGTCCTCAACGACGGACTTTACCTATTGCCGCGATTTGGATGCACAGGATGTTGGACATAATGTTTTGGGGTCGGGCTTGCTTGATACGGAAATATTTGAGCTGAACCTCGCGCGGCAAAAAGACCGTAAAAAGATTGATCAGCTCATCGCGAAATATCCGCATTACCGTCCCATCATGGAATATTGGTGCCGCGAGGCGAAAGAAGCCTATTTTACGGGCGAAGAGGTTCCCGTTGAGCTGTTGAAACGCCTCCCAATTGACCGGGGGGTTGTCTTTGATATTCGTATCGACAAGGCAGATGCTGACGCGATTTTGGACAAACCGCTCGACGCCTTGCATGGCTATAGTTGGCGCACGGCCTTTGATTATGCTCTGAAGGAAACAGTTGAAAATCTAGGCGGCACGTTGCCTGATACGGTGCTCTTAACCGGCGGCGCTTCGCGCTTGCCGCTTGTCTTACCCGCTACAAAAGCAGCCTTCCCAAAGGCTCGCGTTGTGCGCGGCGCAGAGCCTGAATTTGCCATTGCGCGCGGTTTGGCGTGGCTCGGACGGTTCGAATATTTGCACGCCAGTTTCAAATCCGAAGTCGACAAACAGACGCGCGAGGGCGGTGAAATCGCGTCCAAGGCCGAGACATCCTCGCGCGATTTGGGCCGCACATTGGCGCCAGTCTTGGTCGATGCGATTACGGAAAGCTGTATTGTTCCGACATTTCGGGATTGGCGAAATGGTCAAATTAAAAGTTTGGACGATGTCGAGGTAGACTTAAACGCGCGCGTCGCGGATTGGCTCTCTTCCGATGCGGCACAAGCGTCTCTGCGCCCTGTCATTGATGTCTGGTTTGCGGGATTGCAGCGCGATATTGAAACTGTCACGGACCCGCTTTGCCGCGATCACGGATTGCCCGCCATGGTTTTGTCGCTGACGGA
>CAZSKH010000239.1:1773-3981 GCA_964607395.1 uncultured Algimonas sp. | reverse complement strand
CCTTAACTGTTCATGGCTGCAACACTTAAGTCTGTGGAGCTATCCGTATAAAGATTTGATGCCTCTGTCGGGAATGACAGGACTAAAGTCACTTCAAATTTCAGGGCGTTCAATTAGGAATATACAAGGTATCGAACATCTATCTTCTCTTACCCAATTAGAATTAGATTATGCGACAGGCCTTGAAAACGTATTTGGATTGGAAAATCGACCGACGTTGAAAACGGTCTCCTTGTTTCGGTGTGGAAAAGTAGAAGGCCTCGACCAATACGGAGAATTAATTGACACCCATAAAGGTATGAATTGAGCATACTCTTTAAAGCCAAATAATGCCGTCTAGGAGGGGAATTGCGAACGTTAGTATTCGACGCTGAAACAGAAATCTTGCGTGTCCTATTTTGAGCGTTTAAGCTGTTCAGCTACCGCCTTGGCTTGGCTCGCGGTCTCAAATACAAATATCGAGGTCATGTGAATAGGCGGCGTGAGCGAGCCTTCGTTTTCAAACGGATCATAGCCGTGGTGGATGGCGCGTGTCGCGAAGCTTTGTGAGCTTTTTGACGGCATACCGCTCTCCCGCCGAATACAGAACACCCTATTTCGGGAAGTAGAGCCGTGCTATTCTGCCATTCATAGAAACTATATTAGCAGTATCTGCCGAAATTAAGAGATTATGGATAGGAAAGACAGGCAAATCATTCGCGCTCTGCAAGATAATGGGGGTATGACAAATCAGGAGCTGGCCGATCAAGTCGGCCTATCGCCCTCCCCGTGTCTGCGCCGCCTGCGGGCGTTGGATTGAAAATATCATCGAATGTCACGTGATGACGGGGCTGTCGGACTATCTGCTCAAAATCGTGATTGAGGATTTGGCGAGCTATGAGAGGTTCGTCCGAAAACATCTCCACCCTATCGGGGGTATCGCGTCCATCGACACGAGTTTTGCCTATGGGGTCATCAAAAAAACCGCTATTTTACCAAAAGCCGGCTAGTCTGAGTCTTTGCAAACGAACCCTTTGAGATTGACACTCTCGACCATATCTTTCGACCCGCATGTCTCTGCCGCTATTTTCGTAATTTTCTCAAGCTCAACTGCGTCTTTTTCAGCTTGGCTTTTAGGCGCGCAGCCCGCGCTCAACATCAAGCCTGTGCAAAGGACCATGGCGGTCAGTGTTTTGGTCATGCTATTTATCCTTATCTTTCGCCCGGCGCGTAATCCGCCGTGACCTCACCCGCGAGCACGTCCTCCAAGGTCATTGCGATGCGCTTATAGCCGCCGTTCGCGAACAGCTCGGTTTGGTCGTTATAATGCGGTGAAGTTTCATCCAGCGTTGCACTGCCGTAATTATGGATACTGTCGATTGTCCCGCTTCCGTCGGCGTCCCAATCCGCAATGAAAATATGCGTGTCCCCGGCAAAGGCATTCAGGACGCCGTCTTTGGCAACGCCGTCGCGATCCGCATATATCGCGCGCAGCACATCTGGCGCACCATCCAGCGGCACACTGACATCGCCGCGTATGATACGGTTCACCTCACCCCACTCCGGATCGAGCCGCCCGAATTTTTCCATGAGCTCGCTCGCCGTTTTCGACAGCATCTCCATCGCGTCGGCTTCTTTTTCGGTATATTCATATCCCAGAACCCGTGTCCCCGTGATGACGGCCAGTGCTGCGCCGCGGCTCGTCTTGACCGTATCTCCGTCCCAATTTCGCAAAATTTCCTGCGCTTGTTTGATTACCTCATCCTCTGCCGGGGTTGTGACCAACTCGACGACGAGTTTCATCAAGCTGCTTTCCGGCGCATATTTTGTATCGGCCCGATAGCGGAGCAATTCTTCGCGGCTGATCGCGTCGTCATTTTCTAGCAGTGCCAGCGCGCGCAGGGACCGATTTGTAATCCGGTCTTCCAAACCAAAGGTTTTTGAGAAATCGGCCTTGTCCAGATTACACGCCTCATCTGTAATATTAAACGGCGTCGCATTGGCGGAGAAAACCCACCCACAGGGCGGGTTCCAGATTTGCGGCATATCACGAATGGGGCGGAACTCATCCCAGATAAGCTCAGATCGATCTCCGGGAAGGACCTCTCCCCACTCTGGACCTTCAATGCGGCGCGGCATGCGCGCGTTATACACCGCGCCGATATTCCCCTCTTTGTCACCGTAAACGATGATAAAAGACAATACGCCTTGGCTTTCCAGCGCAGAGCG
>CAZSKH010000239.1:0-1763 GCA_964607395.1 uncultured Algimonas sp. | reverse complement strand
CCGCCACTCAGCCATATTTGTCGCCTTATTCATGGCGAGCCATTGATCCAGCGCGCCCAAACCGCCGGGATCCAAGGCGCCTAGGCCTGCAAAGCGGATCGCATAATGGCCCGTTGGCGTGGAGAGGACGGGGCCATGCGCGGACCACAACACATCGCGCTTCACGGGCCAAGAAAATGGCCCCACGAGCTTGACCCGAAACTTGGACTGGGTGCGGTCAAAATCGACCCAGTTACCGTCCAAACGATATTGAGTCGGTTTATCGATATCATCGACCTCTAGCGCATAAATATCGATTAGGTCAGGACGATTGACCGTATGCGTCCAGGCGAGGTTCGGCGTCGCGCCCTGCGCCATGATCGGCACACCCGGGAATGTTCCGCCCAGCGTATTCATGCCCTCGCCGCTCACAAGATGCGCTTCATACCACGCATAAGGCCCGGCCATGGGTTGATGAGAATTCCCAATGAGGCGCGTGTGACCATCCGTGCTGCGCGACGGCGCAACAGCAAATGCATTGGACCCTCGCACAGAATAGGCCACATCCTCCAAAGATGAGGTTTGACCCCAAGGCGAAACATTGGGGCGGTCCTCTGCCGTAAAGAGCTCCGTCAAATATCCGTCGAGCCGATAGAAAAACGGCGTCGCCCACGTAAACCCAGCCATGACATCCTGCTCTGTAATCGGCAGGATATTTGGCAAAACCTCGTCAGGATGATTAACCGCATAGAGGTTCATCGCCGCCGCATAGGCTTTCGCAATCGCTTTCGCCTCGGCGCTGACATCGGTCTCGTAATTTTCCGTAACGGACTCTGCGACTTTGAATAAATCGAAAAGATAATCCTGCGGCGCGACGTCTTTGCCTTTATATTCAGCGCTTCTCCCGCGCGCCGCGATGAGCGTGTCTTGTATCGTCGCCCAATCATCCTCGGCATGGGCATAACCAAAGCCAAAGGCCGTATCTGCATCGCGCGTTCCGAAAACATGCGGGACGCCATAGCCATCCCGGATAATCCGTGCGTCATAGGCCTGCGCCGCTTGGCGCGCCGTGTCAGAGTTATAGTGAGGACCGGACGGCGTGCGCATATAAACGGCCGCGCCAATTAATCCGATTGATACCAGCGCCGCTGCGCCTAAAAGCCATTTTTTCATATCCCGCTGTCACCACTGCTGTAGATAAAATCAAGAGCCGTTTGTCCTCACCCGTCCCAACCGCTATGAATGAGGCCTCAGAAGGAGACCGATATGACCGATACACCCGCAATGACAGCGCAAAAGCTCTTGGATCAAATCTTAGGAACAGGACAAAACCTCGTCAAAAAAGCCAAAACCGCAGACACGGCGGAACTCACGGCTAAAGGCAAGGATATGTTCAAACAGGCGGAAGATGCCCTAGCCGATAAGCTAGGTGTCGGTGATGACGCTGAGTCGCGCAAAAAGCTCCGTTTGGGAACCGCCGCAACGGCAGGGGCTTTGGCGCTTGTGCTTGGCAATCGGTCCAAAGGAAAATTTGTCGCGATGGGCGGCTTAGGCGCCCTGGGCTTCCTCGCGTATAAAGCCCAGCAATCCGGGACAATGCCGAAAAACTTGCAAGATGTCATGGACCTCATCAACAACAAAGCCCCGGCCAATCGCTCCGACGTTTTGCTGGAAGCCATGGTGTCTGCTGCGCAAGCCGATGGGGACATTTCGGACGAAGAAGCGATGATGCTGGAGGGTCTAGAGGGCGTGGACGCGGCCGATGTCCGCGCGGTTCTCTCCGG
>CAZSKH010000238.1:0-3990 GCA_964607395.1 uncultured Algimonas sp. | reverse complement strand
GCGTGATAGACCCCGTGCGCAGCAAAAGCGTCAGGGAAAGTGCCGAGATCAACGGACTGCGCGGGTCAAATGGGCGCTTGATGATTTTGTCGGCAAAAGCCTGCGTCGTCAGCGTCGCCCCGATACAGCCGACGACATGCCACCATGGCAGGTGAAAGCTGTAATGGAACAAGCCGAGCAGGATGAGCGACGACAAGACGGAAATTTGATAATTACGCGGGTCAGCTAGCAGCGAACGTAAAAATCGCCATTGTAAGGAGACACCCGCCACATTCTCGCCTTTCATCATTCCTCCGTCCTGACACAATCAAAATGAATGTGGCACGAACAAGACTTTCAACGTAATTTATAAGGTAGGACGTCTCTCGATATGAGATCCTTGGCGAGGATATGAGAAAATTTGGAATAATAAAATTTAGGCGTCAAAAATCACCAAAGTCTTTTCCCAAAGCCTCACCTATCTCTTTAGCTAAAGGGGAATTCGGTCTTGTAAACATATGCCCTTCAACAAAACCTACCAGTATCTCATTCTGAACAGAAGGCGTAGCAGTCTTCACGACTGCAATCACTTGTTCTAGGATACTTACGCCGTGAGCTCGCTTCTCAACAAGCGCTACATAGTCGCGCCCTCCAAGCTCTTCCCAAAAACAAGTTGGAACTTCGCGAATAAACGCTCCGAATGAGTCGTAATAGGACGGAACAATGTCTTCTTTCACCTCAGGAAAATGGTTTCTTAACCAGCTTACAAACCTAAAGCTGGTCTCAATGAGATCATTTTCAACTGGGTGGTGGGCTTCAGGCTCCAAAGGCGCTGGCTCCAAATTGTTGAATATACCCTAAAACGGAATCTCATCATCCAGATCAAAGTCGCCCTTTGGGCCTTCTTGCGCAGAGGCACTGCGAGAGCCGCCGCCTGAGCCGCCCTGGCCTTGATTGCCATAGGCAACGCTATCTTGACTGTATCCGCCGCGATCTTGGTTGTAGCCCCCGCC
Source organism: uncultured Algimonas sp. (assembly GCA_964607395.1). Classification (GTDB taxonomy): domain Bacteria; phylum Pseudomonadota; class Alphaproteobacteria; order Caulobacterales; family Maricaulaceae; genus Litorimonas. The sequence continues at coordinate 2,998 of CAZSKH010000238.1, read as the reverse complement.
GCCTTGATTGCCGCCGCCGGACCGACCGCCGCCACCCTGACCGCCTGCGCTATCCAGCATGGTCAGTGTTGTTCCGGGACCCTGAAGAACGATTTCTGTTGTATATTTATCATTCCCATCGCGGTCCTGCCACTTGCGGGTTTGCAGCTTGCCTTCGATATAAAGCTTGGAGCCTTTTTTGACATAGCGCTCAATCACACCGACCAGTCCTTCACCGAATACAGCGACGCGGTGCCATTCCGTTTTCTCGCGGCGTTCGCCCGATTGCTTGTCGCGCCAGTTCTCTGACGTGGCGATGGAGAAGTTCGCGACTTTGCCACCATTGCCAAATGTGCGGATTTCCGGATCATTTCCGAGATTACCGACGAGGATTACTTTATTGACTGAGCCTGCCATGATGCACCTATTGTAATTTTGTTCTCTTTATGTTCTAGCCGACTCAGTGCAAGGCTGCAAGGGTCGGCTTCATTCGCCTTGTTTTGGGTCGGGTCGGCATCTATGTCCACGGCCAGCCGTAGATAAGCTGTTAAGAACCGAGACCAATCCTTCATGGCCATGTTAAAAAATATCGAAGTCCGCGGCGCGCGCGAGCATAATCTCAAGGGCGTCAATGTTGATTTGCCGCGAGACAAGCTCATCGTGATTACAGGCCTATCGGGGTCCGGCAAATCCTCCCTCGCCTTTGACACGATTTATGCGGAAGGCCAGCGGCGATATGTGGAGAGCCTGTCGGCCTATGCACGGCAGTTCCTGGAGCTGCAATCCAAGCCGGATGTGGATTCGATTGAGGGTCTTTCCCCTGCGATTTCGATTGAGCAGAAAACAACCTCCAAAAACCCGCGCTCCACCGTCGGGACTGTGACGGAGATATATGATTACATGCGCTTGCTGTGGGCGCGGGTCGGTATTCCTTATTCCCCCGCCACAGGTCTGCCGATTGAAAGTCAGACCGTTTCGCAAATGGTTGACCGGACGATGGAGCTGCCGAAAGACACGAAGCTCTACGTCCTCGCGCCGGTTGTGCGGAACCGGAAAGGCGAATTTAAGAAAGACCTCGCGGAATATATGCGGCTCGGGTTTCAGCGCGCGAAAATCAATGGCGAGATCGTTCGGATTGAGGACGCGCCCGATCTCGATAAGAAATTCAAACATGATATTGATGTCGTCGTTGACCGGGTTGTCGTGCGCGAAGGTTTGGAAACACGACTTGCCGACTCCATTGAGCAAGCCCTACGCCTCGCCGATGGTTTGGCTGTGGCCGAAAATGCGACGACGGGCGAGCGCATCTTGTTCTCCGAAAAATTCGCCTGCCCAGTATCCGGATTTACCCTCGCAGAAATTGAACCCCGTCTATTCTCTTTCAACAACCCCCAAGGCGCTTGTCCGGTTTGCGACGGGCTCGGCAAAGAGTTGAAATTTGACGAAGGGCTGGTTGTCCAAGACACCTCCCGCAGTCTCGCGGGCGGCGCAATTGTGCCATGGTCAAAAACCCCGACCAGCCTTTACATGCAAACACTGAAAGCGCTGTCGAAACATTATAAATTCAGCGTCGACAAACCGTGGAGCAAGCTCTCCGACGATGCGAAATATGTTGTCCTCTACGGCACGGGAAATGAGCAAGTTAAGTTCGTCTATAAGGACGGTAAGCGCAGCTATAAAACTGAGAAAACCTTTGAAGGCGTTATTCCTAATCTCGATCGCCGTTACCGCGAAACTGACAGCACATGGATGCGTGAAGAGCTGTCCAAATATATGTCTGACGCGCAATGCGAGACATGCGAAGGCAGGCGCCTCCGCCCCGAAGCGCTTTCTGTTCGCGTCGCCGATATGGATATTTCCATTCCCGGAGAGCTATCGATCAAAGATGCCTATGAACGCTTTGACCGCTTGCGTACAACACTCTCCAAAAAAGAAATGGAGATTGCAGAACGGATTTTGAAGGAGATACTGGACCGTCTCAAATTCCTGAACGCGGTGGGCCTCGATTATTTGACGCTGGGCCGGGGTTCGGGATCTCTTTCTGGCGGGGAAAGCCAACGCATCCGCCTCGCCTCCCAAATCGGCTCGGGTCTTACAGGCGTTCTCTATGTTCTCGATGAGCCGTCCATCGGCCTGCATCAACGCGATAATGAGCGCCTCTTGGAAACGCTGCAAAATCTGCGTGATCTCGGCAATACAGTTATCGTTGTGGAGCATGATGAGGAAGCTATTCTCACTGCGGATTACGTCGTCGATATGGGGCCAAAAGCTGGCGTCCATGGCGGCGAAGTTATTGCGGCGGGTACACCTGCCAAAATCAAGAAAACCAAGAAATCTATCACGGGACAATATCTCACGGGCAAGCGTGAAATCGCCCTGCCCTCCAAACGCCGCAAAGTTGATCCGAAACGTGTCATCTCTATCCGTGGCGCGCGCGGCAATAATCTCAAAGACGTCGATGTTGATTTCCCGCTCGGCCTCATGACTTGCGTGACGGGCGTCTCGGGCGGCGGCAAATCTACGCTGACAATGGAAACGCTTTATAAGGCCGCGTCGCGGACCCTGAATAAATCCTCAAAGCAGCCCATGGCGCATGACTCGATTGAAGGGCTCGATCAGCTCGATAAAATCATCAATATCGACCAATCCCCGATTGGCCGTACGCCGCGGTCAAACCCCGCGACCTATACAGGGGCTTTTACCCCTATTCGCGATTGGTTCGCTGGTCTGCCGGAGGCCAAAACGCGCGGATATAAACCCGGGCGATTCAGCTTCAACGTCAAAGGCGGGCGCTGCGAAGCTTGCCAAGGCGGCGGCGTCATCAAAATCGAAATGCACTTCCTGCCCGATATTTATGTCGAATGTGATGTCTGCAAAGGCGCGCGCTACAATCGCGAGACCTTAGAGATTAAATTCAAAGGCAAATCCATCGCCGATGTCCTCGCCATGACCGTCGAAGAAGGCGCGGGCTTTTTCAAAGCCGTCCCAACTATTCGCGATAAAATGGTGACGCTCCAAC
>CAZSKH010000237.1:0-3990 GCA_964607395.1 uncultured Algimonas sp. | reverse complement strand
GAGTCCCTCACCCCCTACCACGCCTACTCGTTGTGCGGAGTTTGCTTTTGTTTTTCAAAAATCTTGAGGCTCCCGCTAGCATCGCGACTGACAGCCAATCTAACATTTCCGTCGATCAATATGATTTTGCGCAAGCGCTGAACGATGCTGACGCTGCATTTGCACCGTTCAGACAGTCTCCCAAAAAACTGGATATGATCAGAATACCAAACTGGCTGGATTATGATGATCCGCTTCTTGAGTTTTTGGGACGTCAGCGCAAAATGCTCGAAACCGGAAAAATAATTTTCGGGGCCATCACCATTGCAAACACACTCTTATTTGAACCCGGTCGAGATAATTGTCCGGGTAAAATGATCTATAGTTTCGATACGAAATTTCTCGAAAATCCGCAGGTCCTGCACATATTATCAGAGGGCGTCTATGACCATCGCGGGGAAAAGAACCTGCCGGAAGAAACTATGCAGGCTTTGGCAGATTTGCTGAATGATGATTACGGCCGGACATTATATGCCCCCTTACCGAAGCTATTCTGCGATGGCGCAACCGTGGGGCTATCTAGCGTCATGTTTGAACGTCGGCATCTGATTAGTGGTGTGATAAACTCCGTTATGCCCATTTTGGCTAGTCCATGGGAGCCTGGCATTATGGTGTTGCCAGCACGATTCTGGCCGTCCTCGCTTCAGCCTGCTCTCGCCTATCAATTGCAGCGGCCGATTGAAGTCGACCGTTTTGAATAGACTCTACCGCCACAAGCGCTTGTCTTTTGCGCCCTTATTTGTTGATGACTGATCTTTACTATGCCGTTCAGGATCGGCCTTCGCGTGGAATGACGTCTCGTTTGGCCAATATGTGCCATTGCATGAAGCTTTGTGGTATGACGACAGCATCAGGGGGAGACTGTAGATGCCAGCCTTTATGTCAGATCAGGATGTGGTGGCGCGGGCGCTGTCTCATATCGACAATAAAACAACGGATCGTAGCGCGGATACATGGCGGGAACCCGTCGCCCATTACCGCGACGTTGAGCGTTTCGAGCAAGAACTCGCTCTCTTCAAAACACTCCCGATTCCTTATTGTCCGTCTACCTCTCTCACGAAACCTGGCGATTATATTGCGCGTGAGGCGGCGAAGACGCCTTTGATTGTGGTGCGTGGCCGAGACGGAAAAGCACGCGCTTTTAAAAATGCGTGCCGTCATCGCGGCACAGAACTGGTCGCGGGCAAAGGCTGTGCGGGCGCATTTGTCTGTCCCTATCATGGCTGGTCCTATGGATTGGACGGCGCGCTGATTGGGATACCGCATGAAGATGGATTTCCTGATTTTGATAAGCTTGAGAATGCTTTGGCCGAAGTCACGGCCATTGAACAAAACGGTATGATCTTTGTGCTTCAACAAGACCCGAAAGATGACCGCACAGCTGCGCTTCGCATGTTGGAGACTATCCCAGATGTTTTAAAATCGGATCAAGTCATTTTCGCGGAAACAGAAACTGTCGTCGAGGCCAATTGGAAACTGCATCTTGAGAGCTTTCTTGAAGGCTATCATATCAAACCTGCGCATAAGACGACCTTTTTCCCGTTCGGATATGATAATGTAAACGTAATCGAATTTAGCGGACCGCATGCACGGGTCACATTCCCGTTCCGCCGTATTGAGACGTTGAAAGACATTGCGCCCGAAGACTATGAAGTTTCTGACAAGCTAACCTATGTGAATCATCTTTTCCCAAATGTCATTTTGGCGGAATTGTCCCACCACCTCAGCCTTGGCGTGATTGAACCTATTAGCGTAAGCCAAACCAAGATCACGACCTATCACCTCACGCGCTCAACGGATGCAGCCGGTAGAGATAAGGCGATAGAAGCAGCGAAACGCGATCTCGCCTTCGTCAATGAAACAGGACAGCAAGAAGACATCGCCATGGTCACAGGCATCCAGAAAAGCCTGCACTCAGGCGCAAATGAGGTCTTCACATTCGGCGCGTTTGAACCTGCGATTATTCATTTCCACAAGGAAATGGCGACCCGCTTAGCGGCTCTCTAATTCATCAGGCCACTAGGCTCGAGGCCTATGCAGAAACCAAACAGCCCAAACACCTTGCCTTTCGCGCTATTTCGCCTATCTGCCCGCCCATGTTAGCGATTTCTGATCTTGATTATGCGGTGCAGGGACGGCCTTTGTTCAAAAAGGCCTCTGCCTTTATTTCCTCCGGCTGGAAAGTTGGTTTGATTGGACGCAACGGCACGGGCAAATCGACGCTGCTTCGCCTCATCCGTGAGGAGATTGAAGAGGCGGCCAACGACGCGTCTATCCGCCTTAATAAAGGCGCGCGGCTGGGCTGGGTTGCGCAGGAAGTTGATGCAACGGATGATACGATCATGGATGTTGTTCTCGCTGCCGATACAGAACGCGCGCGCCTCATGGCTGCGTCGGAAACAGAAACAGACCCGGATAAACTCGGCGAGATATATGAGCGCTTGACCGATATGGATGCCTGGAACGCCGATACGCGTGCCGCAATCGTGCTCTCGGGTCTCGGGTTTAAGCCTGATGATTTTTACCGCGCCACGAAGGAGTTTTCGGGCGGTTGGCGCATGCGCGCCGCCATAGCAGGCGTGCTCGTCAGCGAACCGGACGTGCTGCTCCTCGATGAGCCGACAAACTATCTCGATCTGGAAGGCGCAGCGTGGCTGGAGGGCTATATCCAGAAATATCCCTATACCGTCATCATGGTCAGCCATGACCGGGAAATGCTCAACCGCTCGGTGACGCATACGCTCGCGCTGGAGCATCAAGAGCTGATGATTACACCCGGCGGCTATGATGATTGGATGAAACTGCGCGCCGCCAAGACAGCGCAGCTCACTGCGCAGAAAGCCAAACAAGATAAAGACCGCGAACATCTCCAAGCTTTCGTGGACCGCTTCAAAGCGAAAGCGTCCAAAGCGCGCCAAGCGCAATCCCGCGTTAAAATGCTGGAGAAGATGCAGGACATTGCGATCCCGATTGCGGAACGCACAACGCCGTTTAATTTCCCCGCGCCCAAAGGGAAACTTGCGCCGCCCATGCTCGAGTTGGAGAATGCAGATTTGGGATATGGGGCGGATGCGAAAATCCTTAGCAATGTCACGCTGCGCCTTGACCCCGATGACCGCGTCGCGATTGTCGGCGCGAACGGGCAGGGCAAGACAACCCTTGTGAAATCTATCGCCCAGCGCCTGCCGCTCATGACAGGCAACCGCAAAGCCTCGACCACGCTTAAAATCGGCTATTTCTCTCAGGACCAATTGGATGAGCTTACTGAAGGCGAAACCGTTCTCGATCATGTTCAGCACGCGCTCCCCAAGGGCACGGCGCAAAGCCAAGCCCGCAGCAAGGCCGCGCAAATGGGGTTCAGCCACGAAAAAGTCGAAACCCATGTTGAGAAATTATCGGGCGGGGAAAAGGTCCGCCTCCTGCTCGGTCTCATGTCGATTGATAAACCGCACGTTCTTATACTCGATGAGCCCACCTCTCATTTGGATATTGATAGCCGCGAAGCCCTGATTTACGCGCTCAATGATTTCCCGGGTGCTGTGCTGCTCATCACACATGATGTCTATCTCGCCGAAGCCACAGCCGACCAGCTTTGGCTTGTCAATAACGGAAAAGCGAAACGCTATGACGGCGATTTGCGGGATTATAAAAAGCTGGTGATGCAGGCGGATCGGGCTTAATTAAAACGCCTATCGGATTTAATTATTTTCAAATCGCGACACCTCGCCGCAGAAATCTTACCGCCGTCTAACGGCCAGATTACAGGCGTGTAAGAATTAATCACGCACGCGTGATGAGTGCATCCATCTCTATTCTTCCCATCGTAGGCTTTCCACTGGACCGCATTATCGGACAGATAATTTAAACGGAGACTACCCCAATGGAGAGAACCATCCTTAAGCGCGCCGCAGTGACCGCTACGGCCCTAACCTTCACCCTCGCGACGGCAAC
>CAZSKH010000236.1:0-4005 GCA_964607395.1 uncultured Algimonas sp. | reverse complement strand
CAGAAGGGTTCACTAAATCCGGCTATGATGTTGTTGTTCCGAATTACCGGATTTACCCCGAAGCTAAGTTCCCGAATTTCCTCGAAGATAATGCCAAAGCGGTGGCCTTTACGGCTGAGAGGTTTCCGGGGCGTAACATCGTTCTCACGGGGCATTCTGCCGGGGCTTATAATGTCCTGATGTTGGCGTTGCGGGATGAATATCTCCGCGGGGCCGAGGTGGACCGATGCGCTGTTGTTTCTGGCGTTGTTGGGTTAGCCGCACCAACGGGCATTGTGCCGCTGGAAAGTGCGCGATTGATTGAAATTTTCCCGGACCGTTTCACCGCCGATGATGCGGTGTTAAATAACGTGACCGGTCCGGCGCCGGCGATTTTTCTCGGCCACGGGGAAAGCGACACAACAGTCTATCCCCAAAACTCAATCGCATTGGCAGAGAAGATCACGGCGCGCGGCGGCGTTGCGCGTGTGGAAATTTATCCCGGACAGAGTCACGTCGATGTCGTGAAGGTGCTGTCTAGACATTTTGACGGCGGCGCGACGCTCAAGACGGATATCGTAAACTTCATTGACGCCCTCCCAAAAGACGGAAATTTTTGCCGTTAGATGTGTTTGAGTTGGCTGCTATCGGCAATGTCGCAGGAGACTCGCCTAGGTCAGGCCGTTCACGCGGGCAAAGGTTCGGCCAATCGTATTGATTTCCGGGCTCAGATCATCCGGCATAGCGCGGGAGAGGCTATTGGCTGTCAGATCAAATGACGTCGGGTCAGGGTCGGCGTTTCTATATCCCATCGACCAATTTGGGAATTCGCGCTCAGTCGACGATCTTTTAATAAGGACCAGCGGGTTTAGCACGCGAGGGTCCTCGGTGATTTCGCTGTATAGGTCAGTCACAACCGCTTTGTCGCCTTCAAGAACTTGGAGCGCCGATCCATCTTTATAGAGTAATATGCCTGTTACGCCTTTATCCCTGTTTCGGGTTCGCGAAGATTGCGCGATTTCACGCAACTCTGTCCGGTCGACATCCCCTCGCAAAGCACAGATATAAATAAGTTGGAAAATCATAGCGTGGGAATACTCCTTATTTGACTGAGCGGTCCCACACCGACATCCGCTCCCTATCTGCTAAAAATGAATTCGACGTTACCATGAGACAGGATTCTGTCGCTTTTTGAAGTCGTGAAAATCGACGTGCCGCTCCGCCTTGCGCAAAGGCGTGTCCTCTGTCACATATCGAGCCGCACCGAGGGGCACTTAATTGATTGGCCGGGTCAATCATTGAGTTGAGACGCACCCTTTGAACTTGATCCTGCATAAGCAGGCGGAAGGACGGATATGAATTTGCGCTTTGCCCGTTTTTGCGGTGTCCTGTTTGGATGTCTGATGTCGTCCTCGGTCTTTGCGGTCGAACAGCGCTCTCCCTGTAAAGATGTTGAATTTCAGACTGAAAGTTACACCGTGTGTGAGTTCTCCGCAAAAGAGTCGGATGTGCGTTTATTTTGGGGTGAGCAGGATCAACCTTATCGCGATTTTGATGCACTCTCCCAAGCCGTTCAAGCCCAGCAAAAACAATTGGTTTTCGCAATGAATGCAGGGATGTATCATCAGGACCGCGCACCCGTTGGCCTTTATGTTGATAGCAAGGGTCAGCGCGGAAATTTGCAAACCAAAGCGAGTTATGGGAATTTTGGGCTGCTGCCAAATGGTGTGTTTCATATCTCATCGGCCGGGATGGCGGTGACCGAAACGACCGCTTTCAAAGCAAAAGACATTAAGCCTAATTATGCGACACAATCGGGCCCGATGTTGGTGATTGAAAATAAACTGCACCCGAAATTCAGACCAGACTCCACATCGAAACGAATCCGCAATGGTGTCGGTGTCAGTGCCGATGGCAACACCGTCTATTTCGTCATGTCGGACCAGCCTGTGAATTTTCATGGATTTGCGAGCCTGTTCAAGGATGAGTTGAAAACACCCAATGCACTTTATCTGGACGGAACCGTTTCCCGAATATTTGATGCGGCCTCTGGCCGACATGATTTGGGCCTGTCCATGGGGCCAATCCTTGGGGTGGTCGCATCCGCAGACTCGCCGTTAGAAGAGCCGCAGGAAAAAGGGGCAGCCGCGCCATGAACCGAAAACCGCTAAAATTTGGACGCCGCGCCTTTGCCGTCTTGGCGCTCTCGGCCTTGGCCGCGTGCAGCCAAGTCGCGCCAAAATCGGATGCTGTGTTCCTCGTGCGCCATGCAGAAAAAACGACCGATAAAACGGACCCCGGTCTCACCGACGCTGGCAAGGTCCGCGCGATTGCGCTCGCAGACCGTTTGGCAGGCGAGGGGATTACCCATATCCACAGCAGTGATTATATCCGCACCCGCGACACAGCGGCGCCGCTGGCAAAGCGATTGGGTCTGGATGTTGAGATTTACGATGCTGGTGATTTGCGGGGCATCGCGGAGAAACTGCAAGCCACGCCGGGGCGGCACCTCGTTGTGGGACATTCCAATACTACGCCGCAACTCACAGAATTGCTCGGCGGGGACGGCGGCACGCCCATTGTAGAAGCCACAGAATATGACCGGCTTTACATGATCGCGATGGAATCCGGCGTAGCAGTGGGGTCTGAAATGATACGGTTTGGTGCGCCTTCGAAATGAGTGAGGCGTTTTCTGATTATATAGTTTATGTGGATGAGAGTGGTGACCCTAATCTTTCAAATATAAATCCTGTCTTCCCAATGTTTTGCCTTTCGTTTTGTGTGGTTGAGAAGAGCAATTACGTTAGTTCCATTGTCCCATCATTCCAGAATTTCAAATTCAAATATTTTGGCCATGACCTCGTTGTCCTGCATGAGCATGAGATAAGAAAATCGAAAGGAAAATTCACTCTGTTGCTTACAAATTCTGAATTACGGCAGCAATTCTATTCAGATTTGACCCAGCTGATGACAGATGCAGATATGAACGTGATTGCAGGAGTTATTCGTAAAAGTGCTCTCGTGAAAAGTTATAAAGACCCCTACGATCCTTATAGATTGGCGTTGTTGTTTTGTATGGAGAAACTTTTGAGCTATCTTCTTGCTAAGGGTCAAAAGGACAAAATCGTCGACGTGATTTTTGAAAGTCGTGGCCGAAATGAGGATAGAGAGCTGGAGGTTGTGTTTAGGCGCATATGCGATAATCAAGAAGGCTGGGGTTTCAAAAGCTTTGATTTTCGACAATGTGATTTTCGACCAGTGTTCGCTCCTAAAACATGCAATTCAACCGGTTTGCAGTTAGCTGATTTAACAGCGCGCCCCATTGCTCTGAAAACGCTAAGGCCAGACCAAGAAAATAGAGCTTACGAAATAATAGAACGAAAATTGGAGAAAAAGGTGTTTCCATAAACCACATAACAAAAAGGCTCTGGGAAGTCCCTGAGCCTAAGTGTCGACTAGGTAATTCCCGGTCCTTAATTTCGATATAGGACGTTTCCTATAAAAAAACAATATCTGTTGTGAAAGCCAACATCATGAACAAGCCCGTAGACCAATCTCAATTCCAGACGCCAGAAGTGACCACAGGCGCTTTGCCCGCGTCGACGAAAGTCTATACCCATCCGAAAGCGGACCCGAGCTTGCGCGTGCCGCACCGCTCTATCGCGTTGCATCCAACGGCGAACGAGCCGCCTGTGCCGGTTTACGACACCTCTGGTCCGTATTCAGATGAGAGCGTGACGATTGACGTAGAAAAAGGCCTAGAGCGTCACCGCACGTCATGGATTACGGAGCGCGGCGGCGTTGAGGAATATGAGGGCCGCGAGGTCAAACCCGAAGATAATGGCGGCGCAACGGGCAAATATCTCGCGCGTGAATTCCCGATCACCAACAACCCGCTTCGCGGCGTGGGCGACGCCCCCATCACCCAATATGAATTCGCCAAAGCGGGCATCATCACCAAAGAAATGATCTATGTCGCCGAGCGGGAAAACCTCGGTCGGCAGGAGATGCTCGACGGGGCGGCGG
>CAZSKH010000235.1:0-4011 GCA_964607395.1 uncultured Algimonas sp. | reverse complement strand
TTGATACGATAACAGAAACTGTCGTTGTTCAAGCAGATGGAACAGAGAGCGTGATCTCGACACAAGTGAAACGGGCGTCGAATGCGCCGCAGGGCGGAATTTCGTCCGTGGATAGCTTGCTTTCCAATATTCGTTCAAATTCCGCTAGTATCGAAGCGGAAAATCGGCAGAGAGAACAGGCTTTCCGGCAGCGGGCGTCCCAGCAGAGGTCTTTGATGGCATCGCGACCGCAGTCTGGATACGCTGCGCCCAGCACTGAAAAGTCAGCGGCGCTTGGACCACTTCCCAAAACCCTCGGTGGATTAACAGTCGAGGAAGTTCCGTCTGAACCAATCGTCTCTAGTGCTACAAATATGCCGCAGCAATTCACCGTCTTTAACGGCGTGTCAGAACAGGTTGTCGAGTCAACTGAAACCGTTGTCAATCAAACCGGTGAAGTTCTGGCTCGGGTTTTAATTCCTGCGGAGTATAAAACGATTGAAAAGCAAGTGCTTGTTGCACCTGCAAAATCAGAAGAAGTCGTCATCCCCGCCGTGACCAAAGATGTGACTGTTAAAATGGCAAATGGGGATGGAACTTTCAGAGAGGTCGTTAACCAAGTCGTGATCCAAGAAGAACGGATTGATTACGTTATAACGCCGCCTCAATATGAAACGCGGACCGAACGGGTCCTGGTTTCACCAAGTCGAGAAGAATGGAAGCCACCTACCCAAGCTACGACTGTCTACACCATTCCAGTTCCGCCGAAAATCTACCTCCGCGATGATGACGGGAATGTTGTTCGGGAATTTGAAAACCGCGATGCGTTTGAGAAGTATAAATCCAACCTGACCACGGTTGTGTCGGATAAGCCTGTGTCTACATTCTCTGTGGATGTGGACACGGCGAGTTATTCCTTCCTGCGGGCGTCTGTGAATCGGGGGCAATTGCCGCCGCGTAGCGCAATCCGTCTGGAAGAAATGATCAATTATTTCCCCTATGATTACGATGCGCCAAAATCTGCGGATACCCCGTTCAAAGCGAATGTCACCGTCACGCCGACCCCGTGGAACGCGGATACAAAGCTTATGCATATTGGCATTAAAGGCTATGTCCCGAAACAGACGGAAAAGCCGCGCAGTAATCTTGTCTTCCTGATTGACACGTCCGGGTCGATGAATCGTCCGAATAAATTGCCGCTGCTCATCAACAGCTTTAAACTGCTGCTCAATACGTTGGATGAAGACGATACGGTGTCTATCGTGGCCTATGCGAGCGCGAGTGGAACCGTGTTGGAGCCGACATCGGTCAAAAATAAAGACGAGATTATAGCGGCGCTGAACCGCTTGCGTGCAGGCGGGTCTACGGCGGGCGCAGCAGGGCTCGAACTGGCTTATCAAAAAGCGCAGGAAAGCTTTGATGATGAAGGCGTGAACCGCGTTATCCTCGCGACGGATGGTGACTTTAATGTCGGCTTCTCCTCACCCGATGATATGAAGGAGTTCATCAAAGAGAAGCGTGAAACGGGAATTTTCCTCTCCGTTCTCGGCTTTGGGATGGGCAATTATAATGACCATCTGATGCAATCACTGGCGCAGAACGGTAACGGCGTCGCTGCCTATATCGACAGCTTGGCCGAGGCGAATAAAGTCCTCGCCAATGAGGCGGGCAGTGCGCTGTTCACCATCGCCAAAGACGTTAAAATCCAAGTCGAATTTAACCCGGCAACCGTCGCGGAATATCGCCTGATCGGTTATGAAACTCGCGCGCTGAAACGTCAGGATTTTAATAATGACAAAGTCGATGCGGGCGAAATTGGGGCGGGGCACACCGTTACGGCTATCTATGAAATGACGCCCGTCGACTCGCCCGCCATTACGGTCGATAAACTTCGTTATGTCTCGGATAAATCGGAAACGGTGTCGGCGAAATCAAATGAGCTCGCCTTCGTCAAAATTCGTCACAAACTCCCCAATGCGGATACCTCTACGCTCCAAACTTTTCCAATCGGAAAGCGTCAAGAAAAGAGCCTGAGACGCGCCGGAGACGACATGCGCTTCGCCGCAGCCGTCGCCGCCGTCGGGCAAAAACTACGCGGCGACATCGCGGTCGAAGACTATAGTTATGAAGACGCGATAAAGCTCGCCCAAGGCGCAAAAGGCGAAGATGAAAACGGCTATCGTGCGGAGTTTATTCAGATGGTGAAACTCATCGATACGATGTCGAAGTAGGTTTGGATAAGGGGACTTTGGGGGCTCCCTTTGGAGGCCCCGCTCGGTGCAGTGCATCGGGCGGGGCTTTTTTCGGAAAAATTGTCTATTCAGTTTGGAAAAATATAAAATGTTCTACTGATTCAAAGGAAAATCCTCGGATGCCCGATGCTTGACGACTCCAGCACAAAAACCAAGGTCTGAGTGGGCATTTTTGACTATCCTCTTGGCGTCAGCACCCGAAAGGTAAGTTACAGACGCGACTTTGACGGGATCTTGCTTGATGATCACTCCTTCATCATTGCGAAAAAGACTGTCCTCACCGTGAAGAAAATCTATTGATTCTCTCTTTGCAGTTTCATGATTGTCTCGAAGTACAATAAATATTCTCGAAACTAATTCCATGAAACCTGTTTCGGTGTTTGTCCAACGGAAGAGTAACTCAAGCCTGAAGGCAATTTTTTCACTTTTATGGTTTTTCTTATCTATTGGTAAATCTTCAGGTGATCGATGTTTTACGAGCCCTACTCTGTATCCAAAGTCGTCAAGAGCTGCACTGATCATCCAGTCGGCTCCAAGGGACCCGCTCTTCGTTATGGAAACAACGTCGATCGGGTCTTGATGAATGATATGGCCCTCATCATTAGAAAAAATAGCGTCATCATCATGATTGCCATGGAGAAATTCTATGGAATCCTTTTTTGCAGTCTCATAGCTATCTCGGAGTATAATATATATCTTCGAAACCAATTCGACAGACCCCGTTTCCGTGTTGGTCCTGCGGTAGAGTAGCTCAAGCTCGAAAGCTATTTTCTTGCTTTGTTCATCCATTTTTCTGCTCTAATTTCAGGATAGCATAGACTGGTTATTCCAAAACTCACGATAGTCTACAAAAAAAAGCCCCGTACAAGGACGGGGCTTTCTATTCTCACCCTTTCATCCCGTCGAAAGACGGGAGCCATCTCCTCCTGTTGAGAGGTTCGGTGATGGGCCCCGTCTTTCGACGGGGTGATAGGTTTTTGTGGGGTTATGCCGCCTTTTTACCAGCCTGCGCGGCTAAAACCTTCGCCACCGTATCTGCTTTCAAATCATCAACACTTGCCGCGATGCCCATGGCATTTGCGATTTTTACGACTTCGACCTCTAGCATCCGGTTCAGGGCGCTTTTTGTGTAGGTCTTTTGCGAGGACGGCGTGCTGTCGGCGTAGAAGGTTTTGCCTGATTTCGCCATATCCCGCAGGAGCTGCGGCGGGGTGAAGCGTGCGCCGTGGCGCTGCGCGAGCATATCCGCCGTTGCGACATAGGCATCTGCGCCGATGGTGTCGATATAAGACAGCGGGCCGCCCGTATAGGGCGGGAAGCCCAATCCGAAGATCGCGCCAAGGTCTGCACTTTGTGGGTCCGGCACAACGCCTTCTGCATATGTGCGGGCTGACGGCGCAACGAGGGAATAGAGCAGGCGTTGCGAGACTTCCTCGGCTGAGGGCTGCTGCGCGGCGAGCGGATAGTGATCCGTCATGCCTTTCCACAAATCGAGGCGATTTCCGTTTTCATCATAATTATAGAAACCGGCCCCGAGACGACGTCCGCCGCGGTCCCATTTTGTGACCATATTTGTGATGAACTCTTCCGCGCCGGTCGGGACATATTTGTCGCCCATTTCTTCCATGGTCGATGTCATGATGTCATAGCCGAGCTTCAGCGTCGTATCATCGGATACCGCGAGCGGACCAATTGGCAAGCCGAGGTTCGCCGCGCAGTTTTCAATCAGCGCCATGGACACACCCTCCGTCACCATCAAAGCCGCTTCATTGATATAAGG
>CAZSKH010000234.1:3804-4027 GCA_964607395.1 uncultured Algimonas sp. | reverse complement strand
TTGTTGCGTTTCACCTGTTGCGTTTTTCGCAGGGCGAAAAGCCACAACGTGTGAAGCCACAACTGGGCGTGCACAAGAACCAATAATCTTTCGATGTCGCGCTCGACGACCCCCTTTCTACACGTCACCCTCGGTCTTGAACCTATGGTCCATCTCGAAACTGCTGCATGGATTCTCGGTTAGAGATTTGGACATGCGAAATTTCCCGCAGGTGATCTAGCAC
>CAZSKH010000234.1:0-3794 GCA_964607395.1 uncultured Algimonas sp. | reverse complement strand
CATGTAGCAGGTTCTATTTTAGGTAATTTCGACTACTCTAACTCTGGCCATGTACCGGTCCTATTATATGCTTTCCTGGCCTTCATTCTCACCTTCAAGTCTCTAGCTTCTAACGCAACAAATGAGTCAAAATCTCTTCCCATAGGCTCCAGTCTGTTCTCATGTTGAAGCGCGGTAACTAAGGTCCCGTCTTTGTCGAATCCGACATAGGTTCGGTCTCCCGCAACCAACCTATGAACGGGCATGAAGAAGGGTAGGTCAGGAAACTCTTGTTTGAACTGATTATATTTTCTTTGAATATCCATCCAATCAGGAACATCTTTTGCAAAGCCATAAATAATGAAGCCGTAATTGGTAGCCCAATATGGCATAACATCACCCGTTTTGGCTTCGGGCCAAATCGTTTCATCAACCTCAAAATAGACGGCACCGTATTTTAATTGGAAATCCCGAAAGACCTTTGGAAATGCCCATCCAATTTCCGACTCGAAATTTGATAATATCTCAGAGGTTGGAAGCTGTTCGCCTTTCGCAGGCGTGATCCGAATACCCGGCACGAAATGATCCAACATCTCATGATAGGGTAATCCTGACTTTTGACTAATTTGGTCTTGCCGACCGATATTTGCGGTATTTTTCTGCACATTTACTCCAATATTTTTTGAGTCGTTGGTTCATGAGTTTTCTGCTGTGCGCGCCGGACGAAAAGAAAAACCAAAGCTGCGATGACAGTTACAATCAAAACAAACAGAAAAATTTTCATGGGTTGAACGTATCAGAGTAAGAGTTGGATTCAAGTTGATTACAATCACTCCCATCCTTAGGCAGACGATTATGCTTGCTGCCCATCATCTTTTTCAAGGCGGGTCAGCCAGAGCTATTTTTATAAACAGGACGTGCCCGCAGAGTTGGTCTTCTGATGGAATACCAGAAGGGATAGTTAGGTTTGTTTTACAAAAGACCGCACACCCAATTGTAAGATGGATATACAAGACTCTGCGGCGATGGTTTTTGAAGAAGCGGCCCGTCTGTCCTACCAGTTGAGGCAACTTTGGCCTCAGGCATCGGCTCTCACTCCTAAAGCCCCGGCACCTCTTCGGTTCTCACACCAAAACGCTCAGACCCACCGTCTCCAGACCCAGCAGATGAGCTCTACCTGTCCTGTGATCTAAAGAACCTGACGGTTATAGCACTGCTTTGAATAGGTGCGGATTATGTTTCTTTGAGATGAGGACGCTTCTAGAAAAACCTCCATAAAACCGAAGAAATTCGGATGAAAATAAAGGGAAGGCGAAAATCTGAAACGTGGATTGCGAGCACACGCAGAACATATTCGTATTACATTCATAGCGCGCCGCTTGTTGTTTTCCACACTCTCCCGTAACCTACTCCTAAAGAGGAGAGCGATATGTGCGACGACATTACGGAACTTGAAAACCAAGGGTTTTACGAGAAGCTGCTGACTCGGCGCGATTTCAATCTCCTCGCAGGCGGGGCCGCGATTTCCGTGGCCTTTGCAGGCTGCGCGCCCGGCGAAGCGGCCTCGACGAAAAACGGGGACGCCATTACCGAATCTGATGTCATGATCGAGACGCCTGACGGGACCGCCGATGCCTATTTTGCGCATCCATCCACGGGCACACATGCCGCCGTTTTAATCTGGCCGGATATTGTTGGCTTGCGTCCTGCGTTTAAGATGATGGCGAAGCGCCTCGCAGCAGATGGATATGCGGCCCTCGTCGTCAATCCTTATTACCGTCAGGTCAAAGCGCCCTTGGTTGAGGTCGGACAGACCTTCCGCGATCCCGGCGTGCGCGAGAAAATCATCCCCTTCGCCCGTGCGTTGTCGCAAGGCACGAACCGCACGGATGCCAAAGCCTTTGTCAAATGGCTAGACGCGCAACCCGCCGTCGATAACTCCCGCCAAATCGGCACAACAGGCTATTGCATGGGCGGACCGATGACGATGATTACGGCGGCGACAGTGCCAGACCGCATTGGTGCGGGGGCCAGTTTCCACGGCGGCGGTTTGGCGACTGACAAACCCAACAGCCCACATCTTCTCATCCCAAAAATGACAGCGGATTATTTAATTGCCATTGCCGCCAATGATGATGCGCGCGATCCTGAGAATAAGGTGATCTTGAAAGAGGCGTTCGCAGCATCAGACAATTCTGCGGAAATTGAAGTTTACGAGGGCACACAACACGGATGGTGCCCACCCGACAGCGCGGTTTATGACGAGGCGGCCGCGGATAAGGCTTGGGCGCGGACATTGGTTTTGTTTGAGCGAGCTTTGGGTTAGGTCACCACTAGCTGGAATATCTAAACGTGGCCACGGGCCCTCTCCAGACACAGCCAAAAAATGAGGGCCATACCCAAATAGCCACATAGAAAATGAAGGGAATCCAATCCCCATAATTGGCTGGATTGTCCGGCAAACAACACGGCATTGCCAAGGGCTGGCATGACGATCAGCACGCCACATATGAGGGCGATAAATAGATAATGAAGAAGACTTTTCGCTTTTGCCATTTGGATAAGACCCAATAGACCGCAGGCCTGTACCAAGCTGATAAACCAGCTATTGAAGGTTTGTAAAAAGCCCCTTTGCGCCGCTAGATCAATCAGCTCCTCTTCCGTGCGCCCAATCAAGGTCTGCCAGATATCATCCAACAGCATAGCATACCAAAAAAATCCCCATTGGGTAAAAGCGACCGTCGCAAGAGCAAGAGCTAGGCCCACGCGCAGAGGTCTGTTTTTTAATAGCCTTAGGGTCATGCCGGCTAATCAGCAATTTCAATGCCGACCTGCCCTGATATACAAAAATGTGATAATGCCTATGCCGCCGCGCGGACGAAGATTTAGTCTCGCCGTATGCACACCGCCGTCGCTTCGCCGCCGCCGATGCAGAGCGAGGCCAGACCAGTCTTCGCATCGCGCTTTTCCATTTCCGCAATCAGTGTCGCCATAATCCGCGCACCTGATGCGCCGATGGGGTGGCCTAACACACAGCCGCCGCCGTTCACGTTGACGATATCATGATCGAGGCCGAGCTCTTGCATGGCGATCATGGGGACGACGGCAAAGGCCTCGTTGATTTCCCACAGCTCGACATCGCCCGCCGACCAGCCCGCTTTATCCAGCGCTTTTTTCATGGCGTTAACAGGGGCTGTCGTGAAACGCGCGGGTTCATGCGCATGGGCGGCGTGGGAGACAATTTCGGCGAGGACTTTATGCCCGCCTTTTTCCGCATCCCCGCGGCGCATCAACACCAGCGCCGCCGCGCCGTCATTGATAGAGCTCGCATTGGCCGCTGTGACTGTGCCCTCTTTATTGAAGACCGGGCGTAGGCTCGGGATTTTTTCCGGGCGGGCATTAGACGGGCCTTCGTCCTTGGTCACGACCGTATCGCCTTTGCGGCCCTTTACCGTCACGGGCGTCATTTCGCGGTCGAATTTCCCGCCTTATTCTGCGGCTTGGGCGCGGCGCACGGATTCAATGGCATAGGCATCCTGTTGCTCGCGCGTGAATTGATATTCGTTGGCGATTTGGTCGGCGAAGACACCCATCGCGCCGCCTTCATAGGCATCCGTCAGCCCGTCATACATCATGGAGTCGACGACCTGCTGATTACCCATACGCATGCCACCTCTAGCTTTCGGGAGAAGATAGGGCGCATTTGTCATGCTCTCCATGCCCCCTGCGACAGCGATATTGATGGACCCCGCTTTAATCGCGTCATGCGCCATGATCGCGGCCTGCATGCCGGAGCCGCACATTTTATTAATGGT
>CAZSKH010000233.1:0-4060 GCA_964607395.1 uncultured Algimonas sp. | reverse complement strand
ACCGCTTTGTCTTAAACCGGGGCCGTTACGACCGTTGGAAACAATGGGGCTGAAGCGATGTGGTAGGAAACGCATCATTTCGGTACATTCTCTCCTCTTAACCGGGGGCTTGAATGTTGTGGTGTGCATGACCGGAAGGCAGAACTGCGGGACCCCCGCCCGGTGCATCAAAAACTGCTGCCGCGTGGCGATTGCTGCGTAAAACAAAACTAAGACTACCCTTTCGGTATTCCTTCGTGGTTGCCGTCACGCGGACAGTCCTGATTATAATGCCTTTTGGCAGACCCGAGTGAGAAACCCTAGTTTCAACGCGGGCTGTGAGCTTATCCTCCTGCCTATATAACAGCCGCAAGTTTCCTTGCATTCTGACACCTTACGCCTATCGTCTCACCCAAAGGGGAGAGACGATGCCTGAGGAACAGCCAACCGGACCGAGCGCCGCCAATCAAACCGCCTATTGGAAATCGACGCTACGATTGACCGTGTCCTTGCTGGCGGTTTGGTTTTTAGTGTCCTTTGGCGCAGGCATACTCTTCCGCGAAGCTTTGGATAATTTCAGTATTGGCGGCGCGCCGCTTGGGTTTTGGATGGCGCAGAACGGGTCAATTTATGTCTTTCTGCTGCTGATTATTATCTATTGCATTCGCATGACCCAGCTTGAGAAAAAATACGGAATTAAGGGTTAAGCCGTGGTTGATCCTTGGACCATATTCTGGGTCGTCACGACCTTCGGTCTGTATATCATTATCGCCATTCGCGCGCGTGCGGGCTCGACGGAAGATGTCTACGTTGCGGGCCATGACGTTCACCCGATCATAAACGGCATGGCGAAGGGCGCAGATTATTTGAACCGGGTGATGCAATATCGGGATATGCCCCCCACACTGGAAACTGTCTGAAACGGATGCGTGAAATGAAACCTGTCAAACTTTCCAAAGCGGATTGGGCCATTGGCGGCGACGGGCCCTTGGCCGTGATCGCTGGATTAAATGTGCTCGAAGATGTTGGTTTGGCCTTGGAAATCGGCACCGAGCTGAAACGCATCTGCGCAGATTTGGGACTGCCCTATGCGTTCAAAGCCAGCTTTGATAAAGCCAATCGGTCCTCCATCAAATCCTATCGTGGCCCGGGATTGGACGTAGGCTTGAAAATGCTGGAGCGCGTCAAGTCAGAGCTAAATGTTCCGATTTGCACAGACGTCCATACACCCGAGCAATCCGCGCGCGTCGCGGCAGTGGCGGAGATTGTTCAATTGCCCGCCTTTCTTTGCCGTCAAACTGACCTTGTCGTCGCCATGGCCGAAGCCACGCAAGCCGCTGGCGGCGTCTTGCATGTGAAAAAAGCACAATTCCTTGCGCCTTGGGATACGAAAAATATTGTGTCTAAGATCGGCGAGGTCGCACCCGATTTGGATGTGATCCTCTGTGAGCGCGGGTCGAGTTTCGGCTATAATAATCTCGTGGTCGATATGCTCGGCATTGGCGCGATGCAGGCGCTTGATGTGCCCGTGACGATTGACGCGACCCATGCGGTTCAATTACCCGGCGCTGACCCCAGAACCGCAGGGGCTTCGACTGGCGGTCGCCGTGACGGCGTCCCTGTCATTGCGAAGTCGGCTATTGCCGCCGGGGCGAATGGTGTCTTCCTCGAATTTCACACGGACCCGGACGCTGCGCTCTGCGACGCGCCAAGCTGCCTTCCGATTGACGGGGCAGGGGCTCTGCTAACCACTTTGAAAAAAGTGCATGAGGCCGTTTCAGTTTAGGCGGCCTTGCTCTATCTCATAGTTGCGAGCCGCAGGCGAATGACCGAATTTTTATCCTATAAATCAATGTAAGGGGCGCTCTTATGTCTAATCCAAATTATGATCTTGCCGGCCAAGACTTCATCGTTGTTGGCGGGGGTGGCTATATTGGGGCCCATGTTTGCAAGACGATTGCGGCCCGCGGCGGCCGCCCCATTGTTTTCGATAATTTCGAAGCCGGTCATGAGCATGCTGTGAAATGGGGCCCATTTGAAAAAGTCGATCTAAGAGACCGCGCCGCGACTCTGACTGCATTTCAGAAACACCCGGACGTAAAAACGGTCATCCACCTTGCGAGCTCGATTGAAGTGGGTGAGGGGGAGAAAGCGCCTGAAGGCTTTTATGAGAACAACGTATCCGGTGCGTTCAATCTTTTGATGGCGATGCGAGCCGTCGGCGCGAACCGCCTAATATTTTCCTCGACCTGCGCGACCTATGGCGAGACGCAGAATATGCCCTTGTTGGAGTCCGAAATTCAAAACCCATTTAGCGTTTACGGTAAAACCAAGCTCGCGATTGAACATATGATCCAGAGCTATCACAAAGCTTACGGACTGAATTATGTGACCTTCCGCTATTTTAATGCGTCCGGCGCCGATGCGAGCGGCGAGATTGGTGAGGAACACGACCCAGAAACCCATCTTATTCCGAATGCGCTGAAAGCGGCAGCAGGTTTGGGCAAAGGCCTCAAATTATTCGGAACGGATTATGACACGCCAGACGGCACCTGCGTGCGGGATTACATCCATGTCAATGATATTGCAGAAGCCCACATCCAAGCCATCCGCGTTATGGACGGTGGTCTCACTCAGGCTGAAGTTAATCTCGGGACGGGGGAGGGCTATAGCGTGTTGCAAATCATCAAAGCGATTGAACACGTCACCGGCTTACCCGTGCCGTATGAAGAGGGCCCTCGGCGAGAGGGTGATCTAACGCAGCTCTACGCAAATGCTCAGCGCGCAAAAGATCTGCTTGATTTCACGCCGGAACATTCGAGCTTGGAAAACATCATCGCGACGGCTTGGAATTTCCACCGCGCGAAGTGGGGCTTATAGAGACTGAATTGCGGCCTCAATAATCCGGTCCTGATCGGCTTCCGACAGATAAGGATGCATGGGCAGGCTGACGACATGGTTTCGACAGGCCATCGTATTGGGCAAGCCATTGCCTGAGATTGGGAAGTCCTGATAGGCCGTATGCATATGAATCGGCAGCGGGTAGTAGCGCGCGTTTGGAATACCTCGCTTTTTCAGGGCGTTAGAGAAGGTTTCTGCATCGGGAACTTCAATTGTATATTGCGCCCATGTCGACACGACGTCATCGTCAATTTTGGGTGTGCGGGCGACGTGAGGCTTTAACGCTTTCGAATAGCGTTTTGCGATAATATTTCGCTTCGCAATTTCGTCCTCAAAAATAGCGAGTTTCGGAAGCAGGATTGCGGCTTGCAGCGTGTCCAGACGGGAGTTTAGCCCGATATAATCACTATCAAACGGAGCCGTACCCCGGCCATGGAAGCGTAAGGATTCCATCTTTTTATGGAGATCTGTATCTTGCGTCAGCACGGCGCCGCCGTCGCCGTAACATCCCAGAGGTTTGGCCGGGAAGAAGCTGGTGGTCTGCACATCTGCCCATTCCAATGGATGTTTCCCGCCGCGGGTCGAGCCGAAGCCTTGCGCGCAATCCGAAATAAGTTTCAGACCAGCGTCCTGTATTATTGGCGCAAGGACTGGATAATCAGCACATTGCCCGAACAAATCGACCACGATTATAGCACGCGGTGTCAACAGACCCTGTCTCTGCACTTGCGTAATCGCTGCGCGAAGGCTGTCTGGATCAAGATTATAAGTCTCGCGGTCTATATCGACGAAAACGGGTGTTGCACCGCGTAACGCTATGACTTCGGCCGTTGCACAATAAGAGAAGGACGGGCAGAAAACGGCGTCGCCCGGACCGATATTCCAAGCCATCAGCGCCAGTAAAATCGCGTCTGTGCCATTCGCACAGCTGAGCGCATGTTTGGCGTCAGCGAAGGCCGCCAGTTTGCCCTCAAACTCTGTGACCTGTGGCCCTAGGATATAGCGTCCATGGCGAAGGACATCAGCAATTCCGGCGTCAATTTCGGCTTTGAGGCGGTTTTGCTGCGCGTGAAGGTCGATAAATTCCATGGGCTTCGTTCTTTATTCTGACACGCCCTGGATATACTTGACCCACAGGCCAGGTCATCAACAAATATGATGTCACTTTTGTCATATTGGG
>CAZSKH010000232.1:0-4081 GCA_964607395.1 uncultured Algimonas sp. | reverse complement strand
AATCACGACTTCCTCGACGTCTTCATATGTCGGCAGGTCGAACATGGAGTCGAGCAATATGCCTTCCATAATGGAGCGGAGGCCTCGTGCGCCTGTCTTACGGGCGAGCGCTTTTTTGGCGATGGATTTCAGCGCGTCCTCGGTAAAGGTCAGTTTCACATTCTCCATTTGGAAGAGTGTCTGATATTGTTTGACCAGCGCATTGCGCGGCTGCGTTGTGATTAGGGCGCTTTCATCCAGATCGGTCAGAGTTGCGATAACCGGCAGACGTCCGACAAATTCTGGAATAAGACCAAACCGAGTCAAATCCTCTGGCTCGACGCCCTGCAGAAGATCGCCGACTTTACGTTCATCCGTATCTTTGACTGTTCCGCCAAATCCGATGGAGCTTTCATCACCGCGGCTTGCGATAACCTTATCAAGGCCAGCAAATGCGCCGCCCACCACAAAGAGAATATTCGTTGTGTCCACTTGCAGGAATTCCTGCTGCGGATGTTTCCGGCCACCTTGCGGCGGGACGGAGGCGACTGTGCCTTCCATAATCTTTAGAAGCGCCTGCTGCACGCCCTCACCTGACACGTCGCGTGTGATGGACGGATTATCGGATTTGCGGGAAATCTTATCGACTTCATCAATATAGACAATGCCGCGCTGAGCCCGCTCGACGTTATAATCCGCGCTTTGCAGCAATTTCAGAATGATGTTTTCAACATCTTCACCGACATAACCGGCTTCCGTCAGGGTCGTTGCATCGGCCATTGTGAACGGCACGTCCAAGATACGGGCAAGTGTCTGAGCGAGGAGCGTTTTACCGCAACCGGTTGGACCGACGAGAAGAATGTTAGATTTCGCCAGCTCAACATCCGGATTGGACGCAGAATGGTTCAGGCGCTTGTAATGGTTGTGTACCGCAACAGAGAGAACGCGCTTGGCATAGGCTTGACCGATGACGTAGTCATCGAGGATCTGCGTGATTTCTTGCGGCGTTGGAACACCCTCTTGGGTCTTGGCAAGAGAGCCTTTGCCTTCTTCCTTGATAATATCCATGCAAAGTTCGACACATTCGTCACAAATGAAAACTGTCGGACCGGCGATGAGCTTACGCACTTCATGCTGCGACTTCCCGCAGAAGGAGCAGTAGAGCGTATTCTTACTGTCGCTTGTATTCTTACTCATAGTCTACCTTCAATTCATCGATCTGCGCCTGCAAAAGTGCAAGTACAGTGCCGACTGCGTCCCAGATTGCCCAACATATGAATCATATATTGCACACAAACCTTAAGGTCTGGCTTACACATCGTCAAAGACGAAAAGAAAGCCTCAGTCACAGCGTCAGGACAAATTGACCGCCTTCGACCGCTTAAATCGACCTAAGTCTCACCGCGTTTCGTGTAAACATGGTCAACAATACCGAAATCTTTGGCCTCTTGCGCGCTCATAAAGTGATCGCGGTCGAGTGTTTTCTCGATAACAGCATATTTATTGCCGGTGTGCTTCACATAAATTTCGTTCAAACGCTTTTTCATCGCCTGAATATCGGCGGCATGGCGCTGAATGTCGGAGGCTTGCCCGCGGAACCCGCCGGACGGTTGGTGAACCATGACGCGTGCATTTGGCAGAGCGACGCGCATATCCGCCTCACCCGCAGCCAGCAGGAGTGAACCCATAGAGCAAGCCTGACCAATACAGACCGTAGACACCGGGCATTTGATATATTGCATCGTGTCGTAAATCGCCATGCCAGCCGTCACAACACCGCCGGGGGAGTTGATATACATGCTGATTTCTTTTTTCGGGTTCTCGCTCTCAAGGAACAAAAGCTGCGATGTGATCAGCGACGCCATGCCATCTTCGACAACACCCGTTAGAAAGATGATACGGTCTTTTAGGAGGCGCGAGAAAATATCAAAGGCGCGCTCGCCACGCGAGGTTTGCTCAACAACCATCGGGACGAGGTTCATCAGAGTGTCTTGGGGGTCGTGCATCATAATCTTATCCTTTGGAGTCGTCCGGCGAGAGCGCCAGATCAAATCAGTTGATAACATATTGCCTTATGAGAGGATGCTTTCAAGGGCGGACACTGGGTTAAGTGCGCGCAGGGTTAACCTGCCTCACCAAATACCAACGCATCCATGCGGTCGTGATAGGCCATGAGCGTTTTGGAGCCGCGAATATGGGCTTGTATCGGTGCCGGAAACACCTCGGCGCTCATCCCGTGGAGGAAGGCATAGACAGTAGCGTCAACCTCTGCGGGCTTTGCGCCCAGCATGTAATCCTGATCGCCCAAAAGCGCCTCGACCGTTTTGATGTCATCTAAACCGAGATCATTAATTTCAGACTCTGTATGTTGCGCGATACCGTGCCCCATCGCAGATTTCGCGACTCCCTTGGCGATCATGCGAAACACGGGCATGCGGATGAAACTGGGTATTTCGGTGAAAAATGTATCCGCCAGTAATTTATGATGATCGGGTTTTATCCAGCGCGGATAAATCATGCCCGCCCAATAGGTGCGTTCCTCTAACATTACTTTAATCGCGTGACCTCTCGCAAGACTCTCGGCGCTGTGCCCATCTGCCAAAGGGTCACCAAATTTTGATTTCAGATGTTTGATGATGAAAGTAGAATCTCCGATCTCGACCCCTTCATCATTGATATAGGGAATTTTTTTCTTCGGCGCTTTGCGCGGATCGCCTTGGACAGAGTCTGAAAAAGGAATACCCGCGAGGCGCATATAACTCATGACTTTGAGAACAAAGGGTCCCGTCTCGCGCAGTCCAAATGCCGGTCCAAATTTATAAAGCTCGATCATCTCAACTCCCCCTGTTGAGACAATATAGCACACAAATTTAATAACAATCAGACCAAAACCAAATCCGCAGTGTCTGTTTTTTAAGAGCCCGGGACGTCTATCCCCGTTTCGCGGGGCCCTGCCCTGACGAAAAACCAAGTTATCTCAAACGCTTATAAAAAACCTCCAAAACTATATCCGCACCTCCCTATTTTGGGGGCAATTTATACATGTCTTCTTCCAGAGGGCGGTCAGATGCGCATTGATCTAATCGGGAAGAAGCGGCGCTTGTCATTGGGCGCGGCGGGGTAATGTCCGTCGTTCTGGGTGGCCTATCGCGAGCTGATTCATCCTAGACTGATGTGTTCGGCCGGTAGCGCAAAAAGGCGTCGTCGTGTGGGGCTTCTTGGCACTTGGTGCATTTCCTGATTAACAGGAATTGCACGAGCTGGGAGGGCTCAGAGCAACCGCATATCGCATTCGCACTCGCAGAGCCTAACCACCCACACGAACATCCCTTTTAATTCAATTCGAAACGAGACCGAAACAACAGAGATAAACGAAAGATAACGGAACAAAACAATTGTCATCCCGGCCCCCGAGCCGGGACCTGCCGAAATGAGCGCTTGGTTCAAAGACAGCATATCACGGTGTCCTCTCTCCAGCCTCAATGCCCAGCAGGTCCCGGGTCAAGCCCGGGATGACATGGGTGATTGCCTGCTATACTGCGCGCAGCCCCATAGCCATGCGCCATTGTTGCCTCTATGTTCTTTCGGACATGTCCAACGCTGATTCCTTCACACCTGCGCCGCCGCCGCCCTCTGGTCGGTCGATCTCACAAATGGCGATGCCCACTCGGCCCGGCGCGGCGCAGACGGGGGATTATCTAGCCGGGCTTAACCCCGAGCAAAAAGACGCTGTTATTAGCACCGAAGGCCCGCTACTGGTCCTCGCCGGTGCAGGCACGGGCAAGACGCGGGTTCTCACCTGCCGCCTCGCCCATATCCTCAACCAAGGCCTCGCCTATCCGTCGCAAATCCTATCCGTGACCTTCACGAATAAAGCCGCGCGCGAGATGCGCCACCGTGTGTCTGAACTGCTCGGCCAGACAACGGAAGGCCTGCCGTGGCTCGGCACCTTCCATTCTATCGCCGCGAAGATCCTGCGTATCCATGCAGAACTGGTTGGGCTGAAATCCAATTTCACTATTCTCGACACAGACGACCAAATCCGCCTGCTCAAACAGATTATCAAGGCCGAGGGGATTGATGATAAGAAATGGACCGCGCG
>CAZSKH010000231.1:2984-4099 GCA_964607395.1 uncultured Algimonas sp. | reverse complement strand
ATTCGGCGGGCCTCGCGACACTGACCCATACGCCCGCGCCCATGAATTTCCTGCGCGATGTTTGCGAGCGTCCGACAACAGAAAAACCACTCGTGCTATTGGTTGTTGGCCATCCAGCCAAAGACGCAACTGTGCCAACTCATGCGCTACAGAAGAAGAGCTTCGAGCAAATTGCGAAGGTTTGGGAATAGGCGTCATAGTCGCTGTAATTCGTACAGTAGTGCCCAGGCTGCGACCGTTGATTGAAATAAACAATATGTTCGCAGAAAAGAAGTCTCTTCCTCTATACAGAGAGGGTCGTAATTAGGTACGTTTAGTTGCTTTTACTAAGGTCAAAAGGATTTTTTATGGAGGACCCGGAATTAGACCTATTTTCTATCCTTGAGGCTCCAATCATTCCTCAAGAAAACAAGTCTCTCGATTGGTCTGCTCTAGAGCGTAAAATTCGATTTATACCGGATGACTATAAAAAATTTATTCAAACTTATGGAACTGGTCAAGTAGACAACTTTTTTGGGTTTTGAACCCTTTTTCATCGAACCCCAATCTGAATTGGTCCGCTTCATTTGAATTAATAGAAATATATCAGGAGTTTGGGTTGAGTTTTCCGGAACTAAAACGTCGACCCACTTACCCCAAGGGCAATAGCTTTTTCCCGTGGGCCATCACAGATAATGGAGATTCCTTTTTTTGGGTGATTGACGGCCTTTCTGATGAATGGGTGGTGGGTATACATAGCCCCGACCAGACTGAAGAAGAGATATATAATCTCAACATGTCTACCTTTTTGTTTAAGCTTCTGAATAAAGACATCAAATCTGAGATACTGTCTCCGGGTTGGCCCTTAAATTCACATTCGTTTGCGCCTTGGCCAAAGGCAAACTAGTTCAATCAGAAACGTCATAACATGCTTCTTTACATCACTTAGTATGACTGAGGCGGTTGCTAGTAAATGTTAGCAATGATGGGTTGCGTAAGGGCCTGCTCAAGCGCATATCGCGCGCCAAGGAGTCAGCCGTGAGCGCAACGAAACCAACACCCTGCAAAGAGAAAAGCCCCGTCATGCCCATTCCGCGCTGGGAATTTGTGGCGATGATGGCGGCTATTTTTGGCCT
>CAZSKH010000231.1:0-2884 GCA_964607395.1 uncultured Algimonas sp. | reverse complement strand
GGCCGCGCCATGGCGAGCATCCTATCGCTCGTCTACACTGTTTTTATGATTGTGCCGATACTGGCACCGGCGATTGGGACGGCCATCATGGCGGTCGCAGATTGGCGCTGGGTGTTTGGCAGTTTGGGGGTTTTCTCAGCCGTGATATTTGCGTGGACGCAATTCCGCCTGCCCATGACTTTGGCCGTGGAAGACAGGCGGCCATTCTCGTTAGAGCAGGTCTCGGGAGCCTTTAAAATGATTGCATCACACCGGATCACCGCCGGATATATGATCGCGAGTGGGGTAATTTTTGGTTGTCTCTTCGCCTTTATCGGCGCGAGTGAGCAGGTTTTTGATGACGTCTTCCGTCGCGGCGAAAAATTCTATCTCTATTTCGCCGGAATTGCTGGAATGCTGGCCGTTATGAATTTACTCAACAGCCGGATTGTGGGCCGCTATGGCATGCGCCGTATCAGCCATCTTGTTGTTTTGATATTTATCGCCTTGTCACTCGCCAACCTCATTTACATGCAGTTTGTGGGTCAAAATTTCTGGGTCTTCTACATTCTATTTATGCTGACATTTGGATGCTTCGGGATGATGGGGGCCAATTTTTCCAGCCTCGCGCTGGAGCATATGGGGCGGATCGCGGGAACGGCGAATGCGGTCTACGGCTTTGTCACGATAACGCTCTCAAGTTCATTGGGATTCTTGGTCGCCGGGAGTTTTGACGGAACCGTCAGGCCCCTCTTGATCGCCTATGTCCTGTTGGGGTTGTCCAGCCTAACGATTATTCTCATTACGGAACGGGGTAAGCTTTTTGGGGTCGGCGAGGGGAAGACCTAGCTACGATTATCAGAAATTACGGCTTCGATTTGATGAACTGTCTCGCGGTCGAGCAGGTTTATATATCCTGTACGATCCGGTCGGCCTGTCGCGGGCGAGTCGAGCATCCATAAATGCCCAATATGCAAACCCACCAAGCGGTGTGTCCCGTCTATGACACGTGTCAGGGGCGAGCCGGACTGCCCTGGGATTGCCCGGCAATCATGAGTGACGCGGCGGCGACCTTCGCCAAAATCGAGCACAGATAATTTGCAATTCTGAGCATTCTCAGAAAGCCCTCGAGCTTGGGCGAATGAAAACTCTGCCTCTTCCAGAACCGTCATATCCTCAAGAGGCTCCAACTCGTAGCGCACGAGGTCTTTCGTGGATATTTTATCAAACCGAATAATGGCCCAATCCGTTTTCTCACCCGCTTTATATCCGTCCGCGAGATGTATCATATCGGCGGACCGCGTTTGTCCTGCGAAGTCTTTAACCGCGCAGGGTCGCTCTGGCGGGACTCCATGGCCGGTCGCAAAACCGTAATCATAGACTGGGTCGCCCACATCTAAAACGGCAAAACGGGATTGTAGAAAATCCGCACCGGACCCTTCACAGATTAGCCGCAGCATATGGGTCGGCGCGAGTGAGGGGGCCGCCGTCGTCTGACAGCTAGCCCCTAACAGGCTCCACCCGATTAGACTGAGGCAAAGCCCGCTAAGACGCAGATTCAAGATCGAAATCTTTATATATCTTCTTCAGCTCACGTTTCAGGATTTTGCCTGTTGCACCAAGGGGCAGCTCGTCCACGAAAACAATCGCGTCTGGCATCCACCATTTCGCGCATTTCGCCCCGATACAGTCTTTGATTTCGTCCTTGGACGGTTCTTTGCCGGGGACAGATTGCACAATCAGCATCGGGCGCTCTTGCCATTTCTCATGACGCACACCGATACAAGCGGCCATTTGCACATCAGGATGATCGCAAGCGGCATTTTCAACTTCGATAGAGCTGACCCATTCGCCGCCGGATTTAATGACGTCTTTGGAGCGGTCCGTGATTTCCATATAACCGCGTGGGTGGATAGCTGCGACGTCTCCGGTTGCGAACCAGCCGTCATCCGTGAAGCTATCATTGCCTGCGCCTTTGAAATAGCCGGAGGCAATCCAAGGGCCGCGAACATGTAGGTGACCCGTGGCTTCACCATCTTGCGGCAGGACCTCACCATCATCATTGACGATACGCATATCAACACCAAAGATCCGGCGGCCCGCATAAAGCTTGTCTTTCACCGTCGCATCATAGTCAGACAAATCATCGCCGGGGTAGGGTGAGTAGGTCGTACCGAGCGGCGAGGTTTCCGTCATGCCCCAGCCTTGTTGCATTGGAATTCCAAGCTCGAGTTCATAGGCGCGCAGTAGGCTCTCGGGCAGGGCAGAGCCGCCAACCAGAGCTTTCTTCACAGTTGGCAGGCTTAGGCCGTTGGCTTTGACGTGGTTATAAATGGCGAGCCAGACCGTTGGCACACCCGCCATCAATGTCACACCTTCTTGGTTGATCATCTTCGTCAGGTTCGGACCATCCAGTCCCGGTCCCGGCATAACGATCTTTGCGCCGACCATCGCAGCAGAATAAACCAAGCCCCAAGCCGAGACATGGAACATTGGCACAACGGCCAAAATCGTATCATTCGATCCGCCGCCAATCACGTCTTGGAAGCTACCCGCCATAGCATGCAGGATTGTTGAGCGATGGGAATATAACACGCCCTTCGGGTCGCCAGTGGTGCCGGAGGTATAGCAAAGCGTGCAGGCCGTGTTTTCGTCGAACCGCTCCCAGGATATCTCCTCTGACGCATCCGTGATAAAACTCTCATAATCCTCTGTCGGGACCTTCATTTCTGGCAAGCCGGCTTTGTCGGTCAGGCAAACCCATTTGTCCACTGTCGCGCACATCGCGCCAACACCGTTGATGATGGGCGCAAAGGTCGTATCAAACATGACGAATTTGTCTTCGGCATGATTGACCATCCATGCGATCTGCTCAGGCTTTAGGCGCGGATTGATTGTGTGAACG
>CAZSKH010000230.1:0-4113 GCA_964607395.1 uncultured Algimonas sp. | reverse complement strand
TTTCAGACGTCGCTCCGGCCACGTTTAAACGCTCAGCCGCATTAATGCGGCGCACGAAATGTTCAACCAGAGCCGGGATGTCTTCGCGGCGTTGGCGCAATGGCGGTACTGCGATTGGAAACACATTAAGGCGGTAATATAGATCCTCGCGGAATGTGCCGTCTTTGACGGCTTCGGCCAAGTCACGATTCGTTGCGCTAATAATGCGAACATCGACAGGAACGGTGCGTTTTGACCCAATTGGATCAACTTCCCCTTCTTGCAACACCCGCAAGAGTTTTACCTGCATTTCAAGGGGGAGTTCACCAACTTCGTCGAGGAAGAGTGTGCCCGTATGGGCCTCTTGGAATTTACCCAAATGTTTGGAGTTTGCGCCTGTGAAAGACCCCTTTTCGTGTCCAAAAAGGATAGACTCAACAAGGCTTTCAGAGATCGCGCCGCAGTTTACGGTTATAAAAGGTTTGTCGGACCGCTCTGACGCGGTTTGAATCGCGCGGGCGATGACTTCTTTACCGACACCGGACTCGCCGGTGATGAGAATTGGGATATTTGCTTTCGCGCCGCGTTCGCCCATGGCGACAACAGAGCGCATGGAGGAGGCATTACCGATCAGGTCGTCAAATGAGAGACCACCCTCGGCTGTTTTCTTCAGGCGTTTCACTTCGCCGACCAATGTTTTCATATCCAGCGCATTGCGGATGGACACGATGATACGTTCAGGCGCAGCAGGTTTGACCACAAAATCCCGCGCACCGGATTTCATGGCTTTTACGACTGCGTCGATAGAGCCCTTACCCGTGAGCACAATAACAGGCAGATCAGGGCGCTTTTTTGCAAGCTCGGCCAGTGTATCCATACCGTCGCGGCCCGGCATAACCAAATCCAGCAACATGACGTGAATCTTGTCTTGCTCTGTCCCTAAGGCCATGGCGAGCGCAGCGTCACCGTCACCGGCTTGTAATGTTGAGAACCCTGATTTTTCAACAACGGCCTGCAAGAGGCGACGCTGGGTCGGGTCATCATCAACGATTAAAACAGTCTTAGCCATGGTTCACCCGGTTTCTGGAAAAGGACATAATTTGCCCAAATCTCTCTTTCCCGGAACATGACGTAGGTGGGTAAATTCTAGGTTTGGAATTATGTTTAAGGAACGATGAATTCCGGGGCGGGTGGAGAAATTCCGCTTGAAGGCAAATTTTTGCGCCAGCCGACAAAAAATCACTTATCGTAGGACCTGGAATGCTTGTCTCAATCTTAGCGCTATGATAGCCAAGCGCTCATACAAAACGTGACTTTTGAAAACAGGATAGGGACATGGCAGGCGGACATTCAGATTATACCCACGGCACAATGAAGGTTGATGCGCAATCCGGCACATTCTCAGGTTTCATGGGCGGCACAAAATATGGCGGCGCCTTGATTGCCTTGGTCGTGATTATGCCGACCTTAATCTTTGCTGTTGGATTGACATATTTCCCATCGCTTATCGCAACGCTTGTTGTTGGCTTTCTTATGGGGTTGGGCTTGAAGCTTAAAGGCGGTTGGTATGTGGGTATCATCGGGGCGGCCGTTTTAACAACTGTTTTGGTCGGTCTCGGCGCACTCATCGTCTCACTCGCCGCTTAACATATTTCCTCCATAAAGGCTGTACAGCGTGAAACTTACTGTTCTAAATGATGTCGGCTCAGAGAATAAGGGTCGTGCTAAAAAGAGCAGCGCGGCGCAGGGCGGTTCAGAAGCCCGCGTTGCTGCAACGCCGGACACGGTCGCAGGTTATGTAAAAGCCGGGCACAGTGTTTCCGTCGTCAAGGGCGCAGGCGTAAAAGCTGATTTCTCCGACAGCCTGTATCAGGACGCGGGAGCGACACTCTCCGCAACAAACACCGCCGCCGTGAAATCAGCTGATCTCGTTTTATCCGTGACAGGCGGCTCCGAAAAATTGGTCGGAGCTATGAGAAAGGGTGCGGGTATTACCGGCATTCTCTCGCCTACAGATAACCCTAAATATGCCGCCGCTTGCGCCAAAGCCGGCGTAACCGCCTTTGCGCTGGATTATATTCCGCGTATTTCGCGCGCCCAATCAATGGACGTGCTGTCCTCGCAATCCAATCTGTCGGGCTACCGCTCTGTCGTTGAGGCGGGCGGGATTTATGGACGCGCCTTTCCGATGATGATGACGGCGGCAGGGACCATCGCTCCGGCGAAAGTCTTTATTATGGGCGTCGGCGTTGCAGGCTTGCAGGCCATCGCAACAGCCCGCCGTTTGGGCGCCGTTACCACGGCGACGGATGTGCGGCCTGCGACGAAGGAACAAGTCGCTTCATTAGGCGCGAAGTTCATTGCCGTTGAAAATGAAGAGTTCAAAGCGGCTGAAACCGCCGGCGGATATGCCAAGCAAATGAGTGCGGAATATCAAGCGCTACAAGCGGAGCTAACCGCGACCCATATTGCCAAGCAAGATATCGTCATTACCACGGCTCTTATTCCTGGCCGAAAAGCGCCGGTTCTCGTGAGCAAAGCGATGCTGGACACGATGCGTCCTGGTTCTGTTCTGATTGACCTCGCGGTCGAGCGCGGCGGCAATGTTGAAGGCGCAAAACCCGGCGAGATTGTCACAACCGCAAACGGTGTACATATCGTCGGACATCTGAACTGGCCGTCCCGTATGGCGGCAGACGCGTCTAATATGTTTGCGCGCAATATCAAAAATTTCCTCCCGCTAGTGACAGCGGAAGACGGGGCTTACGCCCCTGATTGGGAAGATGAAATTATCCAAGGCTGCGCGCTCACCCGTGACGGCGAAGTTGTGCATGAGAGGCTTAAATAATGTCAGCTGTTCTTATCATGGCGGGCGGCACGGCTGTGTCGCCTCTTGTCTTTCAACTTGCGATTTTCGTTATGGCGATTTTCGTTGGCTATTATGTCGTTTGGTCCGTCACGCCCGCGCTGCACACGCCGCTCATGGCGGTGACTAATGCAATTTCCTCCGTGATTATCGTGGGCGCGCTCGTGGCAGTTGCCGCTGGCGTCAAAGGCGGTTCCGGAATTTCAACATGGACAGGCTTTGCCGCTGTCGCGCTTTGCGCGGTCAATATTTTCGGGGGCTTCCTTGTCACCCAGCGCATGCTTGCGATGTATAAGAAAAAAGAGAAACCTGCGCCGAAAGCGGAGGCTAAATAATCATGCCTCATCTTTCCGCCGATATTGCCGCTGTTTTATACACGGTCTCCGCCGTTCTTTTCATCCTCGCTTTGCGCGGTTTGTCGTCACCTGAAACGTCCCGTCGCGGTAATATGTTTGGTATGATCGGTATCGCGATTGCGATTATCACGACTTTGCTTGTCTCAAATATGAGCGGTTTTGCGTTGCTTCTCTCTGCTGGCGGTCTCGCCATTGGCGGAGTCATTGGCGCGATTATCGCCAAGAAAATTCCGATGACAGATATGCCGCAGCTCGTCGCGGCGTTTCACTCTCTTGTGGGGCTTGCGGCGGTTCTCGTGGCTGTGGCAGCCTTTTTCAGTCCCGGAGATTTCGGCATCTTATCGGAAGGCCGGATCAAGCCCGGGTCCTTGCTAGAGCTCGGCCTTGGCGCAGCCATTGGCGCGATTACCTTCTCTGGCTCTGTTATCGCCTTTGCGAAACTCAATGGGAATATGAGCGGCGCGCCTATCATGCTCCCTGCACGTCACCTCATCAATATCGTGCTGGGTCTAGTGATTGCCGTTTTGATCGGCATGCTCATGAAGTCAGGCGGCACGGAACATTGGATGATATGGGCCTTGCTGGTCGCAACATTCCTCATCGGTTTCTTACTGATTATCCCAATTGGCGGCGCGGACATGCCCGTTGTTGTGTCCATGTTAAATTCCTATTCGGGTTGGGCCGCAGCCGCACTTGGCTTTACTCTGGGCAATCTGGCGCTGATTATTGTCGGCGCGCTTGTTGGGTCCTCCGGTGCGATTTTGTCCTATATCATGTGTAAGGCCATGAACCGTAGCTTTATCTCAGTTATTCTGGGCGGCTTTGGCGCAACGGCGGAGGCGTCGTCGAGCGATACTGAACAGCGCCCTGTTAAACGCGGGTCGGCCGAAGACGCGGCCTTCATCATGAAAA
>CAZSKH010000229.1:0-4116 GCA_964607395.1 uncultured Algimonas sp. | reverse complement strand
GTGCCGATAGAAACTGCACTAAGGCCCGACGCTTCCGCCCCTAAGGTTAGAACAGTCGTTCCATTCACATCATATGTTGCGGCACCAATCGCGATGGCGCTGGTTCCAGATGCGCGAGAGGACTCGCCCAAATTATTACCCGCCCCAATCGCGATTGAACTTTCACCTGAGGCTTGGGCATCTGCCCCCAGGGCCGTGGCTTGTAAGTTTGTCGCATCGGCATGCTGACCCATGGCTGTCGCGTTATAGTGGGATGCAATTGATGAATGACCGAAACTCGCAGTCCCCAGGGCTGTTGCCTCGGCCTGACTGCCGACGGCTGTACTATTTATGCCCGTTGCCATTGTTTCCGTTCCGATGGCGATCGTGTCCATTTCACCCGACAGCGCATTTCCGCCCAACGCTGTGGATCGAAAACCGGTTGCTTGCGCGCCCACACCAATGGCGCTTGCGCCTGTGTCATTGGCTAAAGCGTTTGTTCCCACCGAAGTGGATGACTGTCCTGAGGCTACAGCGGCGCGGCCAACTGCGGTTGATCTGTTGCCCGTAGCTTGAGCAAAAGCGCCGAGCGCGCTGGCATCAAAGCTGGTCGCATCAGCATGAAAGCCGAGAGCCGTAGAGTCGGTAGCAGACGCTTCCGCTAGGCGGCTAAAGGCAGAACTATTCGTCCCGGTTGCCTGGGCGGAAACCCCGACCGCTGTCGCGCCAAGCATGGTCGCATCCGAAGAAAACCCAACCGCCAATGAGGCAACACCTGAGGCAACACTCTCAGCCCCAACCGCTACAGAGTTTAAGCCTGCGGCCTTAGCGCCTGATCCAAAAGCCGAGCTACCCTGACCCGAAGCCTCCGTGCATTCTGTGATGATATTAACGGCACCGCTATCATCGAGGTCAGCGCAACCCCCTACAGCCGTTGACGCGTTTGAGGTCGCAGCCGACCCAAATCCCAACGCCGTGCCGAAAGCTCCGCTGGCCTCCGATAATGTTCCGACTGCAGTCGTATAATCAACATTTGCAACGGCGCTTGCTCCGACTGCGGTTGCGAAATCACCGCTGGCCGTTGAATTAAACCCAATCGCGGAGGCGTTTGCCTCAGATGCCTCAGATCGGGCACCTATCGCGACACCGTTGAAGCCAGTAGCCTTTGAGCCTGCACCAAATGCAGAGGATTCTTCGCCTGTTGCCTCAGCACACTCGGCAAGAGTAACAGTGCCATTATTGTTCAAATCTGAACAACTACCTACAGCCGTGGACCCAACCTCCGTAGCAGTGGTATTTGCTCCTATAGAAATCGACCTTTCGCCGGAAGCCTCTGAATTATATCCGAGGGCAATTGCATTAACCACTGTCGATTCTGAAAACGCACCTAACGCAATAGTTCTTTCGGCAGCGGCACTTGAATCATATCCGACGGCAAGCGAGTTCGGCATTGTCGCCTCCGCTTTTGCCCCTACTGCCGTCGCTTGTGCACCTGTGGCAGTCGCCAAAAACCCTAGAGCCGTGCCATAATTTTCGGTTGAGGTTGAACCACTTCCTAGAGCGATCGTGAAGTCACCCGTAGCAAGTGCGCCAGGAGTGGTAAAAGTACTTCCGGGATCATTGGTTGCACCCCCGCCAATCGCAATGGCGCCATCGCCGTCAGCCCGTGCAGCGGTACTTGCGTTCTCACCCCCGCCAATCGCAACAGTAAAAATATGTGTTGCTTGAGCAAAACTCCCAACTGCCACGGAGTCTTCCCCATTTGCGTCACTGTAAGCGCCTAATGCGGTACCATTCGGACCAGCCGCGTTTGCACTTCGCCCCAAAACCACAGAACCATTGCCAAGGGCCGAAGAAAAAGCGCCCAATGCGGTTGAGTTTTGTCCGCTTGCCGTCGCATCTGTACCGCAAGCTAGGCGAGCATTGACACCGCCGGAATCCGCCCCTCCATCTGTATCCGTGTTACTATCCGCATTTCCGTCATTGTTGGTATCCAACAAACAATCATCCGCAAAGGCAGGAGCCGCCGGCATCATTACGACAGAGAAAGCTAGGCTGGTAACAGATGCCGTAAGTAGTGTTTTGATTGAGTTTGTCATTTTAATCTCCAATTATCTATTGAACCGCAAAAAACTTGCGCCCCTATTCATTCAAACGTGGAAAATGGAGATGACCGGCCAAAGTTTTTTAGAATAATCCAAAAAGTCTGTAATTCGGCGATTATCTGCATTCCCGCATCGCCGAGCTATCTGCCGAGGAAATGGTCGGCATACCAAAATGTTGGTATGCCGATAATATTCGTAATCATCATGAAGACACGAACATCGCGCCAATCTTGCGGGACTCACATTTTAAGTATAGGAAACCGCATTTATGGCGCCAAAGACTTCCACACCCGAAGACGCACTGCGTGAAAAGCAAGTCATCGAAGAGGCTTATGCGGCTACGTTGGACCCCGAGCGTCTGGAGGAATTTGAGGCATTTTGGGAATCCTATTTGGATGCGGGACTTCAAGATGGAGGTTCGACATCGCCGCCAGCTAATCTGTCCACAATTAGTCTTCATATATCCAGAGCGATGGAAATTCTGGAACGGATGCGTCATGCGCATGTCATGGAGACCAACGCACAAAAAATTGTCGACAGTAATTATGGTTTTGGGTTTATCGTAAATCGTCAAGGCAAAATTATTGCGCGCAACTCTGATGCCTTAGCCGTCATCCCGAAAGCAGATTTGATTTCTGATATCGGGTTAGACTTACACGGCCTGTCCGAGATAAATGCTTACCTGGCAGGCCGCAGTAAATCAGAAACAAAGCGTGTTTTGTTTTTAAATGTTTATCTTGGAACAGATGAGGTCTCGACCTGCTTATTCATTACGCCTGTGGATTTGAAACAATCACAGACGTCAGAGCGGGACGCGTTTTTCCTCATTACGTCGGTTGAATTTGACCTTGATCCTGAGGCGGCGAAATTAATACAAAATGCATATGCGCTAAGTGCATCAGAAGCCGAAATCGCATTTTATCTAGCGAGTGGAAAATCACCTAAAGACATTGCAGAACGACGCGGATCGTCAATTTTGACTGTTCGAACTCAGATTAAACACCTCATTGATAAGATGGAGTGCAAGGACATACCCGACGTTGTTCGAAAAATTTGCAATATGTCTACGCGCTTTTCTGCTGTCACATCTCAAATCAAGCGCGCGGAGAACTCCTTCACACAGGAGAGCTTCGCGAAGTTGGGAAGCCTGACTCTGCGGGATGGACGATTTATGGAATATATTGAGCAAGGTCACCCTAATGGCCGGCCGGTCATTCATATTCATAGCCTAATGAATGGTCCAAAACAGTCAGGCGCTGCGGCGCAGCTTGCCGTTTTGCGAAATTGGAGATTTATATCTCCGTCGCGAGCTGGTTATGGGAACTCAGATCAAAATCGAGAAACCGGAATTCATGGCAATATAAACTCTACGGCGACCGATGTGGCTGAGCTTGTTAATCACCTCGGGCTTAAAGACGTTATCGTTATTGGCTCAATTTACGCGCAGAAATTTGCACTTAACTATCCTGATCTCGTCAGGAAATTTGTTTGCGTCAATAAAGTCCCCGCTTGGCATATTGACGAGTTGCAACACCTCCAACGGCGTCAACGCAATATGATCAAGACGTCTATGTACACTCCAATGCTATCAAAATTTCCGGCGCGCTTAGCTAAGATACTTATCGATACGGGGCGTGAAAGGGCTTTCTTCAAAGGGCTAAATAGCAACAATAAATATGATATGGCGACCTTGGACAACCCTGAGTATTTCCGAGTTCTTACTGAGGGTATGAAGCATTCTTTTGCTCAAGGTGTCGATGCGTTTACCAGGGACGTGCAAGCCCATCACACAGATTGGATTGAAGACGCGAAGCAGTTACGGGTGCCGGTTACAATTATCTTCGGGCGTGAGAGTACGATGCAAACAAAGTTTGGACTGGAGCGTTATCTTTCTGCCGTACCAAATGCCAGGGTTATTGAGATAGAGAAGGCAGGGCTATATTTGCCCATAACGCATTTTGAAATGATCTTAGATGCCCTTGAGGATATTTAGGTCGGTTTTCGGGTTTTAGACTCTCCAAAAGAAACCATT
>CAZSKH010000228.1:0-4129 GCA_964607395.1 uncultured Algimonas sp. | reverse complement strand
CTGCGTTTATGGAGACGCCGGATTTGAGAATGGTAGAAAACATGCAGAACAGCGAGAAGCGAGATCGCGCCTAAACCGGCTTTTGCCAGCGCATCTGGCAAGAAGGTTTCCGGCCGAATAATGAGCGCAACCGTGAGCCAAACGCCTAAGGCGGCAAAGCTGGCGATCATAACTGTTTTCAGGTGTGATGACCAAGTGGTGGCCGCGTTGAAACGATAAGCATTGGACACGAAAAGCGCCGCAATGAAAATGACGGAGCCCAATACAGACGCCGCAACGGGGGCCATAATGCCTCGGTCATTAACGCCGACATATCCGTTCCATATTCCAATCGCGATAATCGCGCAGACTAAAAGGATATCAAGACTGCGTAACCCAAAACGAAGGGCATTCATATTGATCTGGCGCCGAGGCACGTCAATTTCGGCCGTGGTTAGACGCTTTTGACGGCGGTCCACAGCTGGCACCTTTGCTTGGTCGGGGCGGATTTTACCCGCATATTTATCCAACCGAGAGTCAGATGAACCGCGTTTCTCGTCACCTTGCCTCGCGTCCGAGCGTGCCGGTTTCGCGGCGACATCATTTGCGTGCAAGCGCGCGGCAAGGTCCGCGTCCTTTATGTCTCGTATTGGCATTCAACCCACCTAATTTTTTCTAAGACCTACAGGCACAAGGAAAATATCCCGTAAACATACATGTCTTTTCTGGCATGCAACCTGCGCTCCTAGGCTGGAAACTGTCTTAGGGCGGGGCAGTTTGAACGAATTTATGGTTAATTTTTACTGTAGGTCGGACGAAGCTGTAATCAGGTGCATTAAGGGTTGCAGGGCCGGAGTGGAATCGCTACTTCCCCGCTCGGAGACGTGGCCGAGTGGTCGAAGGCGCTCCCCTGCTAAGGGAGTATGGGTCATAAGCCCATCGAGGGTTCGAATCCCTTCGTCTCCGCCATTTTTTGGCTTTAAGTCTGATTTTCAGACGATTTATGAAGGTCCATTGCATCTGCGATTAGTCGGACGATCTGCGATTGGTCGGCGGCGGAAACTTGATTTTTGGAGGTACTCGTTTGTGTTCACGCAGAGACCTTTGCTTCAGGGACCAGTCTATAATATCCATATGGATTATATTGGAAGCTGCTCGGATCGTATCTTTCGCAATTCGTGAGCGTCAATATCCGTCTGCCACTATTTGGGTTTAGACGAAATCCATCCCCCTCTAGAATGGGACGCTCTAGTCTATCTCCCATAATGTAATAGCCCAGTAGGTCTAACCATTCCATTTCTGTTATCGGCTGCTCGCCATGTTTTTGATATTCTAGATCCCTATGCCCCAACAGATGCAGGCCAATCGAATATACGATGGTTTCATTGTCTACGATGCCTTTCTGGACGAAGGCATTATAGAGGGCTATTCCAGCGTCAAAATCGTTTTGAGCCGAGATGGCTTTCTGGTATTTTTCCGCCAGTGATATCCATCGCGATTTGCCGTGGGCTAAGCCAGAGGATTCATTTTGGATGGCTGTAGCCCCGCAAGCGAACAGATCTCGTATGAGGCCCAAGCAAGCACCGGAAACCGCTTCGGCATTTTCGGGCGTCATTGGCGGCGATAGAATGTAAGCAATAGCTGCGTGTGCTTCAACGGCTTGCCAGTCTGTCTGTGTCATTGAAGGAGGCAATCTGTCCTGATTTACTTTGAAGGATTGCACCATATTGGGGTTTGGGGCCAGCACGGAATAGTCGGTATCAAGCCGAAAGGCATGAGGAGACTCTGCAACAACAGACTTCAATTTATCGAAATTTTCCCATGTCCCGAGCGCACAAATGACATGGCGGGGTTTGATGTCTGCCGCTTTCGAATTTTGCCAAAATTCCCAAGCCGTTTCCGGCGTCACTGTCTCGTAACCGTCGACTTGCTGTGCAACGCTTAAGGGCAACTCAATACGTTCCGCGGCTTTTGCGAGGGCCTCCACCTCTTCTTTTACCAATTCTCGCTCATGTATTTGTTCGGCCCGCGCTAAAAGAGCAGAGAGCGGCGGGTTATACATTTTCACTGTTTTTTCGTCATGCGTCTGCTTGCTGCGATAAAACCATTTTTTGATTTTATCAAACACGCGGATACCTCACCAATGTAAGCAGCAGGCTAAGGGAAATATCCAGATTAGTCTATTTTTATGGAGGCCTTACAAGCCGACCATAGTCCCAAGTAACGCTTGTCTCTCAAACACGCAATGCTGCGATCTGTCCATTAAGCGTGCAGGCACATAAGGCTCGCCCGCTAAATTCTTTTTGTGATCTTTATTTAGTATATTTGCTCGCGTCGGCGTTTTTTCCCAAATTCATGACGTAAAATTGTCCGAATTCTAAGGTCTGTTTTGCATGGGCCAGATTGAAATTTATGTTCGTTTTATCGGCACTGTAATCGCGGCTAGCTTTTCCGCTGACCGAGTAAAGTTTCCAATCTGGTCCAATGTCCAAACGTTGTTCGATAACAGAATCATAAGGATCGATGTTTCGTTGGATTGTGGCCGTGATGTCGCCGGCGTCACGCCCTTTGGGTGGCTTTGCGGCGCGCGCCCAGAATGACATCAAGATGACGTCGTCTTTCTCAATAGAGGTTGTCATTGGGATGCGAATGGCTGTGTCCCAATGATTTTTCTTTTTCTTCTTCATGGTCACGCGATACGCCATTCCGCCGGGCGCGCCTTCGGATTTGACAATAGAGTCTCTCTTGTCAGGGCCTTGCGTGTTCCACTGGATGTCATAAGGGTTATTGATCAGTGTGCCTGGCAGAGACGCATCTAAAGTAGCAAGGGCCGCGGTAATCTCAGGGCTCATTTCATCTTCAGCGGATGCGATAGCTGCTGAACTTATGGCTAGCAATGCTGCGCTAGAGAGCGCGATGGCCGTACGTTTGAACATGTCGTTTTCCCCAAAACCTAGTTTTTTTTTGTTAACCTATATTGACAGCGCTGTCAATTTGGGTTCGCAGTGATGGAAAGGGCCGGCTATTGGCTTAGAAGTTTGTCCAAATATTTTACCTGACCTTCAATTTCTGGCTTGGCATCGCAACGCTTGCATCTGGCCGCTATTTTACGAAGCTTTCTTAGCTCTTTTTGAGCCTTGTCCAGATTGCCTTCTTGATACTCTAACAGGCTGAGTTTGAAGTGGGCGTCATAGAGCGTGCGGTGGATTTTAGTGGCTTGAGACAAGGTTTTCTTGGCTTCAGCTGTCTTTCCCAGCTCCAGCTGGGACAAACCTTTCATATAAACTTGAAAACCGCGATCTTCGCATGTGCGTCTTTTATTATTTTTTTGAAAATCCAAAGAGTTCACGCCATTGATTGTTACCGCTGATGGTCCCCCAGTTGCCGCTGCGCCGGCCCCAGCTCCAGCACCCGGACCTCCGGTCGTTTGCTGCGGTGTGTCGATGTTGCCCGCTAAATCTGCGCGGATTGAGGCGTCGCGAGCCCCCTCTACCCCAGACCGGAAATTCCGTTCAACGCGCAGAGCGCAAAATGCATTTTTATCAAATTCAATTTCGGCTGTTGCATAGTCGCCGGACAGAAATGCAGACATTGCCGGATCGGTTTGCTTTCGCGCCGTTGCAATGACTTCGTCAGGGACGTCCGCAGATTGAACTTCATTCGCTCCGGAGTTTGTCTGAGCGTAAGCGGGGAGTGAAACAACCGTTCCAATGAGGACAAATGCCAAAACAAAATTTTTCATAATGCGGTCTCAATTCCTAAGTGGGTTTGACCTTTAGTGGCACGAAAATCGACAATTTCAAAATCACCTATTATTCTGGCAACTTAAACATCAGCTTTGCAATTTGCGTCGATGAAAGATTGATGGGTCGGCATAGGGGCAAGGCAGGCTTGTGTGACCCTCTCAATCTTCTGCATACGATCCGCCAATTCAGCATCCGAGATAGAGTTTGCCATAGGGTGATATGCGTCAGGTTTCAGGCCTTGGCCGTGCATAACGGCAAGCCAGCTTGTTTCGCCAAATATCTCATTGTCATGGCGGTAAAGTTTGGCCGTATCTTTATAATTGGCAATTCGAGATTTCAGGGTATCTGGAATTTCCATGTGTTTGCAATATTTCCAGAACGGGGTGTCTTCCCGCTCTGTTGCG
>CAZSKH010000227.1:0-4158 GCA_964607395.1 uncultured Algimonas sp. | reverse complement strand
CTTCGAAGCCGTGCTGATCCCGATGTTCATCATCATCGGTGTGTGGGGCGGGAAAAACCGCGTCTATGCATCTTATAAATTCTTCCTCTACACGCTTCTCGGGTCAGTCCTGATGTTGGCAGCTATCCTCTGGATTTATTTCTATAGCGGAGAGCAGCTGGGAGAACGCACGACGGATATGCG
This sequence comes from uncultured Algimonas sp., assembly GCA_964607395.1. Taxonomy (GTDB): domain Bacteria; phylum Pseudomonadota; class Alphaproteobacteria; order Caulobacterales; family Maricaulaceae; genus Litorimonas. The sequence goes on along the minus strand of CAZSKH010000227.1, from coordinate 3,975 downwards.
TGTTCTCATTGAAAAACTGAAGATACCGGGCGGTGTGCAGACATGGCTCTGGCTTGCCTTCTTCTCCAGCTTTGCGGTGAAGATGCCAATGTGGCCCGTTCACACTTGGTTGCCGGATGCTCACGTTGAGGCCCCAACTGCCGGTTCCGTTATTCTGGCGGGTATCTTGCTGAAACTCGGCGGTTACGGTTTCCTGCGGTTCTCTATCCCCCTTTTCCCGGAAGCGTCGTTCAGCCTCGCGCCGATTATTTTCTGGATGTCGATCATTGCGATTATTTACACCTCGCTTGTGGCCTATCGCCAGAAGGACATGAAGAAGCTCATCGCCTATTCTTCCGTCGCGCATATGGGTTTCGTGACGATGGGTATTTTCACTTTCAACACGCAAGGTATTCAGGGCGGCATTTTCCAAATGCTCAGCCATGGTATTATCTCTGGCGCGCTCTTCTTCTGTGTTGGCGTGATTTATGACCGGATGCACACTCGCGAGATTGCCTTTTATGGCGGCTTGGTGAGTAAGATGCCGGTTTATGCCGCGTTCTTCTTACTCTTTACCATGGCCAATGTGGGCTTGCCCGGGACGTCCGGATTTGTCGGAGAAATCCTGACGATGGTCGGTGCCTACCAAGTTAATCCATGGATCGCTTTTGGTGCTGCCTTCGGCATGATCCTCTCTGCCGTTTATGCCCTGCATCTCTACCGCGAAGTCATTTTCGGTGAAGTCACCAATGAAAAATTGGACGGCATTCTGGATGTGACCAAAACCGAAGTCTTTATCCTCGGTACATTGGCGTTTTTCACAATCTTGCTGGGTGTCTACCCGTCGCTCATCACGGATGTGACCTCGGCCTCTGTTGAGAAATTGATATCAGATTTTAACGCCGCGCAGATTGCAGCCCCGACTGTAGCAGGGAGTGTGAACTAATGTTCCAGACTGTTTCTACATTCCTGCCGGAACTCTTTCTGGCCGTCACCGCCTCGCTGCTTCTCGGGTTTGGTTTGTCCAAAACCGAAGATCGCTCGGTTATTGTTCGCTATATTTCTGCTGGTATTTTGGTTGTCTTTGGCCTGATGGGCTATCTGCTGGATCGTCCTGCGGGGACCGCTTTCGACGGATTGCTCTATAATAATGATTTCAGTGATTTTCTGAAAGCCGTCATTGGCTTCTCCGCCGCAGCAGCTTTGCTGTTGTCGAAACATTATTTCCAATCAGAGAAACTTGACCGTTACGAGTTTTCCGTCCTGACGCTTTACGCCGTGCTGGGCATGTCGATTATGGTGTCGGCCAATAACTTGCTGTCCATGTATATCGGCATCGAGATGCAATCCCTCGCGCTTTACATCATGGCGGCGTTTAATCGCGACAGCTTGCGTGCATCAGAAGCAGGCTTGAAATATTTCGTCCTCGGCGCTTTGTCCTCGGGCTTGCTGCTTTACGGGGCCTCCCTTGTTTATGGCTTCACAGGCTCGCTCGACTTTGAAACCATCCGCGCCTCTATCGAGCTGTCCGGCCCAAAGACGGGCGTAATTGCAGGCATGGTTTTCTTGCTCTGCGGCTTGGCGTTCAAAATTTCCGCTGCGCCGTTCCATATGTGGACGCCAGATGTCTATGAAGGCTCGCCAACACCCGTTACGGGCTTCTTCGCCGCCGCGCCAAAACTCGCAGCCATGGCAATCATCGCAAGGCTTCTCATCGTGCCATTCGGCGATATTGTCGGGCAGTGGCAGCAAGTGATCGTTGTTTTGGCGGTTCTGTCCATGATCGTTGGCGCGCTGGGCGCGATTGTTCAAACCAATATCAAACGTCTGATGGCGTATTCCTCCATCGCCAATATGGGCTATGCGCTCGTGCCGCTCGCAGCAGGGACCGTGGCGGGCGTGCAGGGCATGCTGATCTTCATGGCGATATACGTTATCACTATCATTGGCGTTTTTGCCGTCATCCTCCAGATGCGGATGCGCAATGGCATGGTCGAGAAAATCAGTGATCTGTCCGGGCTCTCTAAATCTAATCCCGGCATGGCGATTTGCTTTACCATATTGATGTTCTCTTTAATCGGTATTCCGCCGCTCCTCGGGTTCTTTGGAAAGCTCTATGCCTTCTTACCTGCTTTCGAAGTTGGTCTGTGGTGGTTAGTCGTCATCGCGCTGGTCGCCTCAGTCATTGGCGCGTTCTATTACTTGCGCCTTGTAAAGGTCATGTGGTTCGATGAGCCGACCCGCGAGTTTGTGCGCGCACCGCGTCTTGTCCGCGTCATTGCAATTGTCTCCGTTCTGCTGATTTTTCCGGCATTCGTTATTCCGGGAACCGGGATCGGAATCGCGGCGACGAACTTGACCGAGGCCGCGGCCCAAGCGCTTTTCGCCCAATAATTCCGAAGCCCTCGCCCGTTGAAATTCATTCAATATGACAGTCTCGGCAGCACAAATGCCGAGGCTGATACCTTATTTGAGTCCGGCGAAAGCCCGCCATTCTGGGTCCGTGCTGATGCCCAAACTGAGGGTCGGGGTCGTCGGGGCCGTGACTGGGTTTCCCCGAAAGGTAATTTTTACGGCACGGCTGTCTACGCGTTTGAAGGCGGTCCTCAAGACGCTGCCAAACTCAGCTTTGTCGCGGCTATAGCTGTTGCCAACGCACTATCCGCCTATACCCTCACGACGGCCCCCAGTTTAAAATGGCCGAATGATGTGCTCATTGGCGGCCGCAAGGTTGCGGGCTTATTGTTGGAAGCGAAGCCCGGGCGCGTGATGATCGGGATTGGTGTGAACCTCGTCTCTCATCCAGACGGGGGCAATATTCCGGCGACACATCTGTTGGAACATATAGAGCCGAGTGCGCTAAATTCGGACGAGCCGGAGTTTACGGGACCGGCAGGATTTCTAGCGATTTTAGCGCGGAGCTTTGATACGGCCTTTCGCAAACATCTGGCTTATGGTTTTTCCGCGACTCGGGCGGATTGGATGGCGCTGGCGTCCGGTCTACCCGGACCCGTTACGGTGCGGCTGCCAAAGGAAGCGTTCACCGGGCAGGCGCAGAGCCTTCTGGAAAACGGAGCGTTGCGCGTGGCCCTAGACGATGGCACGATACGGGACGTCCATGCGGGCGATGTCTTTTTTGGAAGTGAATGAATGCTACTCGCAATAGATAACGGCAATACGAATATCCTGTTTGCGGTCCATGATATGGACACGGGTTGGTTATTTGAATGGCGTATCGCAACGGACGCGTCTCGGACGGCCGATGAATATGCTGTTTGGTTTCACCAACTTCTCGGCATGGTCGATTTAGCGTTTGAAGATATCTCCGCCTGTGTGATTTCATCCGTCGTCCCGCAGTCGATTTTCAACCTGCGAAATCTCGCTCGCCGTCATCTAAAAGTTGAGCCGATTATTATCGGCGAAGAGGGGGTGGATATCGGCATTGGGGTTCGCGTCGATAATCCTGAACAGGTCGGCGCAGACCGCCTCGTAACCACCCTAGGTGCGGTCCAGCGCTATGAGGGGCCACTCATCATTATCGATAGCGGGACGGCGACGACATTTGATATTGTCTCCGGTGACCGCCATTTCGAAGGCGGTATTATCGCTCCGGGTATCAATCTCTCTATGCGCGCTCTCCACGAAGCCGCCGCACAATTGCCGCGTATCGAAATCAAGAAGCCCGACGCTGTTATAGGCAAGAACACGGTCGCCGCCATGCAATCGGGAGTCTTTTGGGGCTATATCGGTTTGATTGACGGATTGGTGCGCCAAATCCAAAAGGAAGATGACCGCGATTTTACGGTTATCGGCACGGGAGGCGTGGCGTCGCTCTTTGCGGGCTCCAGTGAGACAATTCAGCACTATGACTCGCAACTGACGATAGATGGTCTATATGAGGTGTGGCGGCTGAACCGCTCTGCGACGTAAACCCGTCGCGACTCATCTGGATGCGATGCGAAACGGCCTCTCGCTCCACACAATAAAGTTAGATTA
>CAZSKH010000226.1:0-4178 GCA_964607395.1 uncultured Algimonas sp. | reverse complement strand
TCCGGCAGGCAGATCAGGCTTTCAACCCCGCCGAGGCTGGCTGCGAGTTTGAAGATGTTTAGGGACTGACAAAATGCAGTTGCGGCTTGGAGGCCGCCCTTGATCTCAAATGACAGCATGGCGCCCGGTCCCGATTGTTGCGCGTGGACCAATTCGTGTCCCGGATCAGATCGCAGGCCCGGATAATTGACCGTCTCGACTTGGTCGTGGCCCTCTAGGAACTTGGCAATGGAGAGCGCATTGGATTCTGCCGCGTCCAAGCGCAGGGCGAGCGTGCGTAAGCCTCGCAGAGTTTGGTGACAATCAAAGGCGCTGGCCGTGACGCCTGCAGCATTGGCCCACCACGCCAGCTGTTCTACATGCTCGGCCGATTTCGCGACAACGCAGCCGCCAATAATATCACTATGGCCGTTGATATATTTTGTCGTCGATTGCAGCGCGATATCTGCGCCGAGCTCCAAGGGGCGCAGGCGCAGGGGTGTCAGAAATGTATTATCGACCACAGAAATCGCGCCCGCAGCTTTCGCGGCGGTGCAAATGGTATTGACATCGACAACGCGCATGAGCGGGTTAGACGGCGTCTCGATCATGATAAGGGCGGGGCCTTTTGCCAATGCAGCCTCCAAAGCAGATGCATCTGCCTGGTCGACAAATTCAACCCGAATGCGCCCTTGCGCTGCGCGGTGCGTCAAAAGGCGGTGGGTGCCGCCATAACAATCATGCGGCGCAATCACGAGATCATCTGCCCGAATGAGGTTCAAGACTAAATCAATGGCTGCCATGCCCGATGTCGTGACAACTGCGCCTGCGCCGCCGTCCATATGCGCCAAGGCTTCGCCCAAATAGTCGCGGTTTGGGTTATTAGATCGCCCGTAATCATATTCACGCTTTTCAGACGGACTGGGCCAGACATAGGTAGATGAGAGATAAAGCGGAGGCGCGACAGACCCATGTGCAGGATCGCTACCGATACCCGCTTGGACAATTTTTGTTTTTGGCTTTGTATTTTGGGGATCAGTCATGAGGATATTTTCTCTTTGCGTGCCTTCATCTTTTCATTCCGCCGCGTAATTTTCCAAGTCTGCCACCACAGATAAACCGCCAATAGGCTTCCGAAAATTCCGCCGACATATCCCGCATATTTTATCGCGATCAAAATCCGCTCGCCCCAGCTATAACCTTCGGCCTCTGTGCCAACAGCAAAGAGGATAAGGATCAGCACCGACGATACGACCCCGATAAACAGGATGCACCGCACGGTCAGCCAGAGAAAATCGAGGGCGCCTCTCACAATAGTCCGTTACAAAATTCTGCCAGTCTCGGGTCCATGGCGTCATATTCTTTTAGAAACGCATCATGTCCGTAAAGGGACGTGAACGTATAAAGCTCGCTCGGCCCGCTTAGGCGGTCACGGAGTTCCCGCATATCGGGCAAGGGGGCCAGTTGGTCTGAGATTGCGGTCATGAGCAAGGTCGGCGTGCTTATACTCTCCGGCTCGATGCGGTGCAGATCAATGGATTCGGAGAGCGCTAGAAACCGCTGCGGGTCCATATTGGCCGCAAAAACATCACCTCGGCTTCCGAGATAGCTACAAATATCAAATTGGATGGGGTCCGTTCCCGCCTCTTTGAGGTCAAATCGATCCGCAAATTCAGCAGGCGTGCGATATGTCGTCATGGCTAACTCTCGCGCGAGTTTTAGCCCGGCTTCCGGCCGCCCCGCCTCCAAACCTAACCGCACAACACGGCGCTGTATTCCGCGCCAGCCGACACCGATCGGATAGGGGCGGTGGGCTGCGCCGATAATGCAAAGCTGATCCAGCACGTCCGGATAATCTCTTGCAAAGGCCAAGGCGCACATGCCGCCATAAGAGCTGCCAATGATGGCGGCGACTTTGGAAATGCCTTGCGCGTCGAGCAGGGCTTTCAGACGACGGGCTTGATCTGTTGTTGTAATGGTCTCGGGACAATTCAGCCCCCCGTCATTGGGCGCAAAATCATAGCCGATGACTTTGAACCGATTGAGGTCTACCGCGCCGCCCTCCCGAACCAGCCGAGACCACCAGCCCCGGTCCAGCGTCTTTTCTTTTTGTCCGGGCGGGGCGTCGCACACAAAACGTGTCGCGGAAATACCGCCCATGATAATAATGATGGGGCCGTCAGGATTACCGTAAATACGCCCGTGCACCACGTCATCCACGAGCTTACAGCCGCGCCCTAAACTATGCGTGCCCAGCTTTACCTCTATGTCATGACCAATTGCCATTTTTCTTCTTCTCTATTCGGCGCAATTGGGAAGGAGAGGGAACGGGTGACGTTCTGGTCCTCATCTTCGCCGCTTGCGCACAAGCTGCAGGATTTGGCACCGTTCAATAGAATATCGAGGTTGCCCCAACGTCTGCGGGCCTGTCCCTCAGTTGGTCTTGATGATAGAATGGCCTATGCGGGCTCGCCCCGCTTTCGTCAAGTCAGGAGTCTGTCGTGCCCTTCGCCCAGATAATCGCCATGAACAGACCTTTCATGGGCGGCAAAGCCAGCAAAGCGATGGCTGTCGCAATCCCGCACAGATAAATCATTAATTGCCAGGGTTGCAAATCTGTCCCCCAAAAGACGAAATGCCAAATTGCGACGGTGAAATGGGCGGAAATCGTCATGGCAGCCCACGCCGGAGCCAGGTCCGCCCGCACGTGATCCCAAGCTTGCTCGCAAACCGAACACCGTTCCACCGGCTTTAGGAAAGACCGAAATAATTTCCCATCGCCACAGCGCGGACAGCGCAATTTCATGCCGCGCCAGAGCCGCGGCCAGATAGAGCCATGCTGTGGGGGCGGGCCAAACTTATCTGTCTTAGAATCATTTTCCATGTGGGTCTCCGATTGACAGCTGACGGGCACAGGCCTAGCTGGCTCTCTTAAGTTTTTGAGAGCCTATCATGCCTGTTCCTGTCATCGTCCTGAATTTCGGTCATTCCGTCCTCAATTCGTTAGAGGACTACACCCAGGCCGCCTCTGAAATCTACCGTCATTATCGGCAAGGACAAAATGTCGTCGCTGTGACCTCTGCGCAGGGCGATCAAACGGATGTCTTGATGGCAGAAGCCCGCCGCATCGGGCCTGAGGGCGAGGCCAAGAACCTGCCAGAGCTGTTGCAACTTGGCGAGCGCCGCTCTGCCGCGCTTTTGGCTCTGGCGCTAGAACGGATCGGCGCGCCCGCCTTTGTCCGCCAAGCGCGGGATTTAGGCCTGACGGCGGAAGGCAGCTTTACTGAGGCGCGCCTCACAGGTTTGAATACGCCGCAATTGCTGCAAGATCTCAAAGATCACGACATTGTCGTTATGCCCGGTTTTGTTGCCATTGGCGAAAAAGACCGCGCGGTGCTGCTGGGGGATGGCGGCGCGGATTTGACGGCGCTATATGTGGCGGACCAACTCGGCGTTGAGGCTGTTTTACTTAAAGACGTGAACGGCATTTATGAGGTCGACCCAAATTCCAATCCGAATGCGGCTCGATTTGAAGAGATTTCTTGGGAGGAAGCCGCCGAGGTTGCGGGACCGCTCATCGCGCCGCGCGCCTTGGGGTTTGCGGGCAAACAGGAAGTTCCATTTCGCGTCGGCACACCCGGCCTGCCATCCTACACACATGTTGGGGCGAAAACAGGCCATATGAAACCTGCGCCATCGCCGCGTAAACTTCGTATTGCAATGATGGGTCTGGGCGTTGTTGGCGGCGGCGTGTTCCGCCGCGCCGCCGCCCATGCAGACCAATTTGAAATCGTCAAAATCATGGTGAGAAATCCAGATAAATATATCGATCAAGGTTATAGGCCTGATGTGCTCTCCACGGATTTCGCGGATTTGATGGCCGCAAACCCTGACGTCTTTATCGATGTGTCGGGCGGGGTGGAACCCGCGCTCAGCCATTCCAAAGCGATGCTCGAAGCGGGCGTGCATGTTGTATCGGCCAATAAACAAGCCATCGCAGCGGGTGGTCAGGACTTGCTCGATTTTGCAGCGGCGCAGGGCGCGCAATTGCGGTTCTCGGCTTCCGCGGGCGGCGGCATGCCTGTGCTGGAAATGTGTTTGCGCGAAAAGGGCCGCATCACCCGTGTGCAAGCTCTGCTCAACGGGACGACCAATTATATGCTGGACGAAATCGGGAAGGGCCGCTCTTACGCCGAAGC
>CAZSKH010000225.1:0-4186 GCA_964607395.1 uncultured Algimonas sp. | reverse complement strand
TAAAGTTTTTATCACGGTCCCAATTTTGGACCGCCGTGTAAAACAAGATAGGCGCTGCTTTCGGGCAGCGCCTTTTTTGTTAGACTTATAATTGTTTGCCGCGACGGGACGCAAAGATAGGTAATTGCGTCATTTAACAGGCAGGGTCATCTGGATTATCCACGCAGAAGTCAGCGCCTCCCCCGCCTCAGCCTGTTTTAATATCGCCATAATTTGGCTGTCGCTTTATCTGCTTTTTCTCATCGTAAAATCTCCTGCTCAAAGCATATAGAAAATTCTACTTATTATACTCGCTAAATAATGGGGGCATTACCTTTTGGCCCTCAAGGGATGAGCGGCTTAGAGCTGAGATGGGTTTCACATACGATAAAAGTGACCGTGATAAGTCTGTCATAATTAACACGGTTTCTCATCGCGGAAAAGTAGAACCAGATTAAGAACATCTCAAATTAATATCCTCGGGAATGACCCCGAGGAAAAATTTAACATGCATTGAAAGTTCCATGGCGGCGATATTCATCGCTCCGTTTAGCAAGGGGATGGATCTGGGAAGCATGGATCCAATAACAAGGGGTCTTCATAAACAACCTGAAACTGCATGATATTGCTCGCTGCCGCCCCATTAAATGCAATGACTTCATATTCGTCAATTGTAGGGAAGAAACCATCCGTTGGAAAGCTTACTATTCCGGCATTTGTAATAGTTGCCATTAAGGATGTATCAAAGGTCGGCGTAATCGACCATGACGTTGCATTTCCACTGACTATTTGTTGGCTCAGGTTGTCGGTCATAACGACTCCTGAGGAATCAAACACGAAATAGGAATAAGACGATGCAAGAACTGGTGGTGCGTTTGCCTCGTCATCCACATTAATTGTGACGGAATTACTTGCGCCTTTTGCGTTGAAGGCTGTCACCAAGTAAGAGGCAGCTGTGCCATCAAAGCTAGCGACGGTGAAGACGCCGCCCGAGGCACTCACGCCCGCAGGCGCAGCGCTGCCATCAGCCAGCGTCACGATCCAAGACGTTGGGTCGTCGCCCCCATTATCATTGACAGTGATCGCTTGGCTGATTGCGTCACCGACAGCTGCATAAAGTGTTGCTGGCTCTGCCAAGCTCGGCGGTGGTGTGTCAATGATATCAAATGTAAGTGTTTGACTATCCGTGAAATTATCGCTGTCCGTTCCCTCAATTGTCACCGTAGTGGTTCCTATCGTTGTTGGGATACCAATGATCTCTGTTGATGTCGCAGAGTTTGCCGATAGAGTTAGGCCGGTAGGTAAAGGGCCAGACGAAACGCTATATGTGACGGAGGTTTCAAGCGAAAAAGGATCGACCGAGACGTTCAGTGGATTACCCACGAAGTAAGTGGTTTCGATATCGGAATCTCTAAGGTCCAGAGGGCCTTCCTCTTGAGTGAGGAACGTTAGATTATTTGTCGAACTAGCAATCGCATCAATACATTGCTCATCTGATCTTGCAGAGGCGCCGGCGGAATTAATATATTCGATCCAGATACAGGTTTCTGTATTGGCTGGGATAAACATGCCGTTTTTCGTATTGCCTATAATGACACTTGTATTAGCGGTTCTAAATCCGCGTTTTGTTTGCGCTTGCCCAACAATATCGGCGACGCCGTCGAGCGTTCCGTCCACTGTCACATTGACAGTTGCGGTCGAGATGGCGACATCAATGTTCCACCATGTGAAATGAGAGACTGTCGCTTGCAGCGCCAAACCCGTGGGGGAGTCGAGGTTTGCCACAACATTGCCTGTGCTCTCTTGCGCCCAAATTCCCGTGTCCTCATTCAGAGACCAAAGGGCAATTTCATCGCCAAGTTCGATAGTATCGCCAGTCTCGGGATGAATTGCCGAATAAAGGGGCATTTCAATCTCTGCCGTTGCGCCGTTCCCGAGCTGAAGAGGTTCACCGTTTTGCGTGAAAATATATTCAACCGTGCCCAGGCTAGCGATGGCGGTTTCCGTGCCAGACATCTCCTCAACGCCTTTGAAATCACCGGGGAAGGCGGCCAAAGTCTGTGCGTTGGAGATATCGACTGGGGTGATTTGTGCATCAATACTTCCTGTGACGGCCGCCCCATTTGCGTCGACGAAGCTACCAGCTGTTAGGGTCACGCTCGCGCCGCTATCGCCGTCTAATGCGCCGCCTGCATCTATGTCGATGGTTTGAACTGGGCCGCGTTTAATCACTGTAACCCCCAGCGGGACATTGATGGACTTCAACTCCGGCATGGTGACCGGCAGCACCTGATCGGCATATTCGGGGGAAGAGAAATTCAGGACAAGCTCCTGAGCCGTGACGGCCGCTAGGGTGAATTCGCCGTCAGCGTCAGAGGTCGCCATCGTTACGACATCACCGGACCCGTCTAGAGCCTCTACGGTAATATTGGCGACTCGCGTTCCGTCCGCTTCTCGCATCTGGCCTTTAAAGCTGGAGGTTGGCTGGACGGTGAGATCAACCGCCGCAGCCGCCGAGTTGATGGTCCCGTCATTGGCCGTGAAGGAGAAACTATCCATACCGGAAAAATCTATGTCCGGAGTATAACTTACGACATTGCCGTTAATCGTGGCGGTGCCAGATGTTGGTTGGGCGCTGATCGTGTAAGTCAAACTGTCGCCATCCGCGTCGGTCGCAACCAATGTGATCTCAACCGCATCAGCATTTTGAAGCAGGGTCTCTGATCCGGCTTGCGCGACGGGCGCGACGTTGGTCGGCATGGGTGTTGTTGTGCCGCTGTCGCTAGAACCGCCCCCGCCACATGCGGTTAGAACCAAGCCTAATGCTGTCATGCTGGTTAAAGTTAAATGTCTCATGGTGTCGCCCTCAAAGTTGAAATGGAATCAATCAATGAGAGCGTTAAATCATGATGGCGAAAGGCCTTCCGTGATGACTGTCACGTCAGGACGGAAGGCGAGCGAGGGCTAATCCAAAACACCTTTCACAACTGGGCCTAATGCCGAGTCGCCCAAGACGGCCAACTGCATATCTGCGGAAATCTTATTAATCGCCTCTTGCGGGCGGGCTTTGGGGTGCACAGCGATGCGCAGAGGGCGCGTGCCTTTTGGTTTCGCGATAGCGCCGGCGATGGCGCGCGGGATATCCATCGGATCAGACTTGCCGCCGCCCGCTTCGCGCTTGCCCATACCAGCTGTGAAAGCGGGATAGGCGTTGATGATGTCCTCTGGCAGTCGCGCTTTCAGGGCAGCAGACGGGGCATTTTGGTTATACCAAATCCGCGTCGGATAGCCGCCGGGTTGGATGATGGTGACCTCAATGCCATGGGGCGCGACCTCATAGGCCATTTGCTCGCTCATGGCTTCTAATGCGAATTTGGTCGGGGAATATTGTCCGAAGCCCGGGATAATCACGCGGCCCAATTGCGACGAAACGTTGAAGATATATCCGGATTTATTCGCCCGCATAGAGGGTAGAACCGCCCGCGCCATGCGGTGCGCGCCATAGACATTCGTATCAAAGATCAACTGCGTCGCGTCCATGTCCTGCGCTTCAATCGGTCCAGCAATCGACATGCCTGCGTTATTAATCAGCACATCCAGTTTACCGCCCGTGGCTTTCAGGGCCGCCGCGACGCCGGATTTGACTTGCGCGTCATTGGTGATGTCGATTTCCAACACCGTAATGTCTAACTTGTCGGATTTCGCGAGGGCTTCCAGTTCTGCCGCCTCCGGACGAGGGAGATTGCGCATCGTCGCAAAGACCTTCGCGCCCAAACGCGCATAATGTTCCGCGCCCAATCGCCCAAAGCCGGACGAGCATCCCGTAATCAAAATCGATATCCCCGACAGATCGACAGAATCCTGAGCCACAGCCTCCGGCGCTTTCGAACAGGCCGCGACATAGGCGGCAGCTGTAACAGATGCGCCAAGCATGAGCGCGCGGCGATTGAGTTTGATCGAGTCGGACATGGAGCGTCTCCTAATGGTTTCTTATCTGATATCAGGGTTCGTTCTTCCTGCAAATTCCTCATTTATGCCGCAACGCAAACGCCAATCATACGTTGACATATGAGTGCCGAAGCCTAGCTTGCGCGCAGAGAAAAAGAGGGACAATTTTCATGTCATCCGAATGGAAAGATACGCGGCCCATGTCGCCGCATTTACAAGTCTGGCGCTGGCACGGGGCGATGATGAGCTCTATCGTCCA
>CAZSKH010000224.1:0-4204 GCA_964607395.1 uncultured Algimonas sp. | reverse complement strand
AGAGTGAGAGCGACTATGCCCGCTCAAAAGGTGAAGGCGAAGCCTTGCTACGCGAACATGTCCCAACTGCGGATATCCTGCGTCCCTCCATTGTTTTCGGGGCGGAGGATGATTTCTTTAACCGCTTTGCCAAGATGACGGCCTTCGCACCTGCCCTACCCCTCATCGGCGGCGGGAAAACAAAGTTTCAACCCGTTTTTGTCGAAGATGTCGCCAATGCCGTCGCCATATCCGTCACGCGCCGAACATCGGGTCAGGTGTATGAGTTGGGCGGGCCGCAAAAATACACGTTCAAGGCGCTCTTAGAATTTATCTTGGAGACAGTCGGCAAGAAGCGTTTTCTTGCGCCGATGCCTTGGTTCGCCGCGAATATGATGGGATTCGGCGGAGAGCTCTCTGGCGCGCTGCCTTTCGTGAAGCCTTTCCTCACACGGGACCAAGTCAGAAATCTGAAAGTTGATAATGTCGTTGCAGAAGATGCGACGGGGTTTGAAGCCTTCGACATGCGTCCGGAAACGATAGAAGCGATTGTCCCTAGCTACCTCGCGAAATATCGTAAATACGGCCAATTCTATGAGAAGCCTCAGGCCATAGAGGATACAGCTTAGGCCCCAATTTTTCACACATAACGCTTTGGTGATAATCTGGGGCCATCCAAGCCTTGGATACGCCGAGGAGCTCTGATAGGTTCCCGCGTAGACTCATCGGGAGAGAACCATGCGCAAATTTTTGACATTAACGGCCGCCAGTTTTATTTTAGCCAGCTGCGGCGCCGCCAGTGACGTCGATTTAAAAGACAAAGCGGCGGCAACGATTGAAGCGGCCTCTGATGAGGGAATGGGGTCAGATACGACCTACGCCGCTACGCCGAAATTTGATTCTGCGAAACTCGGGAAAATCCTCGACGCGCAGCCGGACGAGGTTCAGGCCCGCTATGACGCCCGCAACCCCGCCGAAACCCTTGAGTTTTTTGGTATCACCCCAGGCATGGCGATTGGCGAAGCGCTGCCAGGCGGCGGTTGGTACACCAAAATCCTCGCGCCTTATTTGGGCGAGAAAGGCAAGCTGGTCGGTATCGATTACACAATTGATATGTGGTCTGAATTTGGGTTCGCGAATGAAGCCTTTATCGAAACTAAGAAAAAATGGCCGGAAGAATTCGTTGCGAAATCCGCAGAATGGTCACCTGAAAATGGTCCGGAAATCTCAGGTAGAACTTTCGGGACGCCAGCAGGTGATATGGCCGGAAAATTAGACGCGATCCTATTCGTCAGAGCCATGCATAATTTATCCCGCTTTGAAGAAGAAGGTGGCTACCTCACGCAAGCGATGAAAAACTCTCATGCCCTGCTTAAGCCCGGCGGGCTTGTTGGCGTGGTTCAACACCGCGCACCGTCAGATTGGGAAGATAGCAACGCAACAGGTAGCGGCGGCTACGTCAAACAAGCCAATATCATCGCTGCTTTCGAGGGGGCTGGATTTGATCTCGTGAAATCCTCCGAGATTAACGCAAATCCAAAAGATAAGCCCGCGGAAGGTGATGTCGTTTGGAGACTGCCGCCATCCCTGAACGGCGTCGGGGACGACGCGGCCCTAAGGGCAGAGCGTCTGGCCATCGGCGAAACAGACCGGATGACTCTGTTGTTCAAGAAACGCTAATGGAATAAAATTAGGAATATATCCCTTGCATACTCCAAATGTTCTGTTTATGTTCTCATTGTAGAACAGAATGGAGCTGTGTCATGGCAACTCGGTCAACGACAAAACATTTTTTAAACGTCGCATATAAAGATCGCGACTTAGCGAAACGCTTAGGCGCGAAATGGGACCCTTCGGTCCGGCGATGGTATTGCCCGGCCGGATCGCCTCTCTCTAAGATCTTTAGCTGGCGTAAGGCGTCTAATACGGTGAATGCTGAGGTCGCTGGCGTCTCTGAGGCGTCAAGTCTCATGGCCTCGGTCGCGATGAATGAGAATTTTGATATGTTCCAGATCGCAGGTTAACCGCCTTCGGGAGTTTTCAGACCACTGAGTCATTGAAAACTTGGGTCACACGGCCCAAGTTTTTTTTATGCGTAAATCCAAATCCCCAATACCTGACATGGAAATCCTCTCGCCCGCCGCGCAAACGCGGCTCGCGCAGATCGAGGCAAAGCATGACGCAGAAGAAGCCCAACTTGTCCATTTGGAATCCCTCGCCAAACTCATGGACGCGCAATTCAATGTCCCATTTTTGCCCATACCGATTGGCTTGGATACGATTATCGGCCTGATCCCCGGGGTTGGCGACACCATCAGCCTGGGCGTTGCCGGATATATTGTGGTCGGCGCACGCAAGATAGACATACCCACGGGTCACCTAACGCGCATGGGCGGTAACATCTTTATTGATTGGGCCATTGGCCTGATACCCATCATCGGCGACCTCTTTGATGTTGGCTGGCGGGGAAATATACGAAACGTCAAAATTGCGCGCGAACATCTGGAAGCTCGCTGGGAAAAAGAACGGGCGGCGGCGCTCATCGACTAAGCTTGCTCGTCATCGGATCAATCGGCGCGCTCTGTGATCTGGATGAGGCGATATAGAAAATACGGTCTGCAAAGCGGGAAGTCCCGGAAGACTGTGCCTCTATCCCTGCGGTTTCACGACTGGCATCGCACCCGCGAGCCTATATAAGTGACCCGAACGAAGACGAAGCGGAAACAGGACTGACATGAAAACCATCGGACATTACATCGACGGCGCGCGAGTGGCGGGCACAAGTGGCCGGTTCAAAGATATTTTTGATCCTAATACGGGCGCGGTTCAAGCCAAAGTTGCCATGGCAACACCTTCGGAGCTTGATGCCGCTGTCGCCTCTGCCACAGAGGCGCAGCGCAGATGGGCGCAGGAAAATCCGCAAAGACGCTCGCGCATCTTGTTTCGCTTTAAACAATTGGTTGAGGCGAATATGGAGGAGCTCGCACATATGCTGAGCTCTGAGCATGGTAAAGTCATCGCCGACTCGCGCGGTGATGTGATGCGCGGCATTGATGTCATCGAATTTGCCTGCGGGGTTCCGCATGGCCAAAAAGGCGAGCACACATATGGCGCAGGCCCGGGCATTGATGTTTACAGCTTGCGCAAACCTTTGGGCGTTGTGGCAGGTATCACGCCGTTCAACTTCCCCGCCATGATCCCCATGTGGATGTTCGGCATGGCGATTAGCACGGGCAACGCCTGTATCCTCAAGCCATCAGAAAAAGACCCGTCCGTGCCTATGCGCCTGACGGAGTTATTCGTGGAAGCAGGCGGACCGGTGGGTCTGCTGCAATGTATCAATGGCGACAAAGAAATTGTCGATGCGATTTGCGATCATCCCACAATTAAAGCCGTGAGCTTTGTCGGCAGTTCCGACATCGCGCAATATGTCTATGCCCGTGCAACCGCCACCGGCAAGCGCGCGCAATGTATGGGCGGCGCTAAGAATCACGGCATCATCATGCCGGACGCCAATATGGAACAAGCGGCGAAAGATATCCTCGGCGCAGCTTATGGCTCTGCGGGCGAGCGCTGTATGGCTTTGCCCGTGGTTGTGCCTGTTGGCGACGGCACCGCAGAAAAATTCCTCGAGGCCTTCATGCCGAAACTGGAAGCGATGACAGTTGGCACATCGACCGACCCTGACGCCGATTACGGTCCGGTTGTGACGCAAGTCCATAAAGAGAGCATTGACGCCAATGTCGATAAGGCCGTGGCAGAAGGGGCAACGCTGTTGAAAGACGGACGCGGGTTTTCACTGCAAGGCTATGAAGACGGGTTCTTTGTAGGGCCAACGCTGCTGGATAACGTGACGCCGGATATGGAAACCTATCAAGACGAGATTTTTGGTCCTGTTCTACAAATTGTGCGCGCCAAGAATTTCGAAGAGGCTTTGGCCCTGCCGAGTGAGCATCAATATGGAAACGGCGTCGCGATTTTCACGCAAAACGGGCGCGTCGCCCGCGAATTTGCGGACCGCGTCGAAGTCGGCATGGTCGGAATAAATGTCCCAATCCCCGTCCCCGTCGCCTATCACAGTTTCGGAGGCTGGAAACGCTCGGCGTTCGGAGATGCGAACCAATATGGCATGGAAGGCTTGCGCTTTTACACCAAAGTCAAAACGGTGACGCAGCGTTGGCCGGAAGGCGAGACGGAAGACAGCGCGTTCATCATTCCGCATTTT
>CAZSKH010000223.1:1601-4217 GCA_964607395.1 uncultured Algimonas sp. | reverse complement strand
TGCGCTTGGTTCGGTCCAAACCGGCATGCGGTGACCTATCGCTTGGGGGCGCAAGAAGAGTTGACGAATTTTGTTGGAGTTGTGGAACAGGAGAGTTGGCAAGAGGAAGGTTGGTCCATTCCGGGCGATAAAACCAATGCATTGAAAGATTTTGAAGGCTGGCATCCTGTTATTTCAAACATTCTCGAAAATGCGGATGCGCTTCATCGATGGGCGTTATTTGACCGTGCGCCTCTCGATCGCTGGGTGGAAGGTCGCGTGGCCCTGATGGGCGACGCCGCCCACCCTATGTTGCCGTTCTTGGCTCAAGGCGCGGCTATGGCGGTTGAGGATGCGTGGGTCTTGGCGCAAGTTATCTCAAATGGGCTGGCGTTGACTGAATATCAAAATCAGCGTCTGACCCGAACATCCAAGGTACAAGCCGCCTCTCGTGCGAATATGGGCCTCTTCCATAAATCCTCAATGGCTTCGCAACTCGCCACATATGGCCCCATGTGGTTGGCGGGAAAACTCGATCCAAATATTGTCCACCGCCGCATGGATTGGCTCTATGGGCATGATGTGACGGTGGGTTAGGGTAAGCAAATTTCAGTATCCAGACCATTCGTCATCACAAG
Organism: uncultured Algimonas sp.; assembly: GCA_964607395.1. GTDB lineage: Bacteria > Pseudomonadota > Alphaproteobacteria > Caulobacterales > Maricaulaceae > Litorimonas. The sequence continues at coordinate 3,600 of CAZSKH010000223.1, read as the reverse complement.
GCTTGTCCTTGTGATCCATCTGTATCTACTCGTGGATTACAAGAACAAGTCTTGTAATGACGGGGTAGAGGGACGGCTCTATACGTTTCATTCACGTTTCGCGAAGGTCTTTACGGAAAGAAAAACCCGCAGTTTCAACGCCTTATAAAATAATCAAAAAACAATATCCGCGCTTCGGGTTTTATGCCGCATATTAGATGGGTTCTTTCAGACATAGGACAGGTGAGTGATCGTTGGCTGACTGGTCTGAAAGACGGTGTGCCTAGAAGCATTTCTATAACATGAAATGTGGAGGGGTTGAGTTTCTGTGTGCCAGACCGACTGGAACGTTGGCAGTCAAGTATGGCCGGGGCTTAGAAAAACACCGCCGCAAGGCCGACCTTTGCGAGAAACATTTTTTACTTTCGGTCTTCCGTCGTGGGGGCCGGCCTTGCGGGCAGTCCTCATTGCCTAATGATTTGAATCGACAGTCGCTAGATCGGCTGTAAGCGAATTCGCTTGTCTAAGTCTTAGCCTTCAACAACCCAATTTCCAGCAGCCGTTCTTCGAGGTAATCACCTGCCGTAATTGGCGCTTCGACCTTGCCCGTCTTCGCCGCATATTCGGGCAGAGGGTCAATGAGGTAATCCTGATTAGGATGCAGGAAAAATGGGAAGGAGTAGCGCGGGAATTTTGAACGGTCCGCCGATGGGTTGAGCACGCGGTGCGTCGTCGACGGAATATGCCAAGCGGTGAGGCGTTGCAGCATATCACCCGCATTGACGACCAGCGCGCCGTCGGGCGCGTTCACGTCCAGCCACTGCCCATTGCGGTGCCGCGCTTGCAATCCAGCTTCTTCCGCGCCGAGGAGGAGCGTAATTAAATTAATATCCTCATGGGCGGCGGCGCGCACGGACCCTTCCGGCGGCGGATTATCTTGCGGCGGGTAATGCAGCAGGCGCAAGATGGAATTGCCATTATTGACCTTGTCATCAAAATAGCCTTCGTCCAGACCAAGGTGGAGGGCCACGGCCCGCAGCAATTCCGCGCCGAAACTATCGAGGGCTTCATAGAGGTCTCGCGTCGCCACGTTAAATTTGGGCAGCTCCGCGACATCCGGCGTGTCCTGCATCTTCGCGCGGTAAGGACTGCCTGCGGGCAGCTTGCGTCCTGTATGCCAAAATTCCTTAAAGTCAGAGACCGTGCGGCCTTTGGCGTTCTCTGACCCGATAGGCGAGTAGCCGCGCTGATGCCCGTGTTGAGCATCAGCATAGCTTTGCTTTTGTTCGCGCGTCAAAGCGAAGAAGGCTTTGGCCTGATCAGCCGCTGATTTAATGGCGTCGGCGGGAATTGTGTGATCGGACACGACGGCGAATCCGGTTTCTGCAAAGCTCTCGCCAAAGGCTTTCGCAAATGCGGCTTTATCTGTCTTCCAAAGATTATAACTGACGGGGGTGATTTTGATCGTGCTCATGAGCGCTATATCCAACGACTCTGCTAGGTTTGGCAATGGCAGGAGTCAGAAAGCTCTGGAGGACTTTCTGTTAGGTCGGAATGCGAAGATCGATCGTGACCATAGAGGCGACGCCAAAATCTTCTGCGTCCCGAACGGATTTCTTGATCGGGAGAATAAAAGCGCCATATACCTTTGATGGAAAGATGGATGTTTTCCAGCTTGTCTCGCCAATACGGGCTTCAACTTTCACAGACCGAAATCCGCGCGCAAGATGTTTCGTGAAGGCTTTAATATCCTCTGACATTTCTACAGGCAGAGTGATAAAATGCCACGCGCCTTTCTTGGCTTGCCAAAGCCACACCTCACCGGTGAACGAAAACTCTAGGTCGATCATGCGCTCACAATAGAGATATATCCGCGTTTCGCCAGCTTGACATATATTGAATAAATCAACCTTGCAGGGACCGGCTATCGCCTTCACATAGTTTTTATGACGTCGACAAAATTCAAAAACATCAAACAGCTCCCCCCGCGTTTACCCGCGACCCAATTTTGGGGGCTTTG
>CAZSKH010000223.1:0-1501 GCA_964607395.1 uncultured Algimonas sp. | reverse complement strand
TCTCGCCAACTTCGCGCGCGGCGTCGCCAATAGAATCGCCGACTTTGTCTAATGTCGGATCAATACGTTTCGCCTTCCACGCACGGATCTTCCTCCAGAGCCAGAACCAGAGCAGGAGGAGTAACCCGATGAAAACGATATTGAAGAAGGGAATAATAAAGACATCAGGTCCCGCCACACGTTTCATGGATGTTGCATTTGGAAATATGGAAAACATCCGAATTCGCCAGCCATAATGCCGAACCGCAACCCATTGCTCATCATCTTTGGACAAGGCCTGAGCTTGAGCCGTGACATCACTACTGTTGAACTTGAAATAAGGCGGGAAACCCCAACCTGTATCTTCATTCCTATAAACGCGCGTTTTTCCACGTTTGGTTTCCGTATTGATAAACCGCACGTCGCGGGTTGTGCCTTCATTTGTGCCGATATCGCCTTTGTCCCAGAATGGAGCGTCTTTTTCGACATCAACGCGTTTCATATCGACACCGACAATCCGCACAACATCATTCTGTGGCAGGAAATAATTCAAGAAGACCGCTCCGACGATAAACAGAAGAATGGCTGGTAAATGTTTGGCAAATTTCATGATCGCCTCCTTAAGTATATTGCGCCAGATAAATTAGAAATCCCATCACAAGGCCCGGGATAACGTAAACTCCCAATATCAGTTTGGGTTTATAGGACCGCCCGTAACGTTTCATACCACGGGCAATGAAAACCTCTTTGTCCTCGGTTATTTGCCGAAGTTCGGATTGGGATTTATATTCGGCTTCGAGGTGCACGCGTTGTTTCACGCGGGCGGTAAAGCTCAAGATCGCATATGCGATGCTGAGTAAGATAAAGATGATGACGATATTTCTGATGATCATGAACATATTTATCTCCGTCTGCGGCCTTTCTTGCCGCTCGATCTTGGGGACGGTCCCCAGGGACTTACATAAGGTTTTGGATTTTGGCGCACACGACCGCTCTCAATGTCGATTTCCAGAAGTTGGTCATCAACAATACGGGTCATGGATGGACCGCGCAGGGGCGGTATAGGCGTTGGCGCGGAAGGCTCTTCTGACATGGTGGGTTCTTCGCCGAACAGCGTTTCTCGCGCGCCTTCCTTGTCCATGGCATATTCTTGGTTCAGAAATCGCACAACAAAGTCCTTCTTGGAGTCTGACCAACCCTGATAGGCCTCATAGAAAAGGGACTTGTGGCAGATAAATAACTGCCTGAAATCCAACCGTGAGAGATCAGACAACAGCATATTCACGAGGTCACGGTCCTTATTCTGCGATCCGCGCAGGGCGTAGAAAAACGCCGGATGGGGCGGGCCGAGGCGCGGCACGCGGCCGCCTAATGACGCCCAACGCCAAACTTCCATGAGGCCGGTAAATTCCAGCGGTAGTTCATTGGCGTATCTGCGTTCCAATGTGCGCATATTCTGTCGGGTCATGCCGGCCAAATCATGCCCATTATTTGCGGCTGTGGAGACGACAATAAAGTCCAT
>CAZSKH010000222.1:0-4291 GCA_964607395.1 uncultured Algimonas sp. | reverse complement strand
CTCATTTCTCTCTCCAATCCGGGACTTCGTCGTCCAGAATACGCTCCAAAACGGCGACCCTTTGGTCTAATATATCTGCGATTTTTGACATTTGTGTCAGTTCCATCGCTTGGTCGTCCGTAATCGTCCCGGCGGTCTGGTTCAGATGCTTATAGTGCAAGCTGACCCAGACAATTCCCAGAACCATGATGAACGGTGCAAGCGGTATTAAAATGCCCATGTTCATACCTTTCTATCTCTCTCCTATTCTAAGGTTTGCGCCCGGCCGTTCGGGGTTGGAAACTCTTCGGGCATAAAGCCGGAAGCGCCGGGCGCAAATTCGGTTAGCCGGGTCTAATTAGCCAGCCTTTTTCTTCTTACCGCCATTGGCCGCCTTTGGCTTAGCAATGCGGGCTTTCAGGGCTGCCAGCTCGTCTTCAACGGCGTCATTGGCTTCCATTTCAGCAAATTGGCTTTCCAAGCTGTCACCACCTGCGCCGAGATCAAAACTCTCAACATGGGCTTCCAGCTCATCGACCTTGCGTTCCATCCGCTCATAGCGAGCCAGCGCGTCTTCGACTTTTGTGTCGCGCACCATTGTGCGCATCTTGATCTGGCCTTTGGCAACAGAGCTGCGCATGGAAAGCGCTTTATGCTTAGCCTTAGCTTCGTTCAATTTGGTTTGCAGCTTGGCGAGATCTTCGTCAGCTTTCGCAACGGCTTCGTCCAGAACGGCGATTTCACGTTCAACAACATCAACCATTTGCTCGGACTGCTGCTTGGCAGATAAAGCGCCGCGCGCGAGATCTTCACGTCCCTTGGTTAGGGCCAGTTCAGCCTTGGCTTCCCAATCAGAGGCGCGCGAAGCGTAATCATCTGCTTTGCGGGAAAGCTCTTTGCGTTCCGCGATATTGCGAGCGGCATCTGTGCGAACTTCGACGAGTGTGTCTTCCATCTCTTGGATGATGAGACGGGCGATTTTTTCAGGATCTTCCGCTTTGTCGATCATAGAGTTGAGGTTCGAGTTGATGATGTCACCCATGCGGGAAAAGATACCCATTGTGTGTCTCCTTAGTCTGGTTTCAGTTTAAGTCTGGCTAGATGTTTGAAGCCATTAGGGGTTAAAGTAAGAGGGTTGAGGGTTACAAAAAGATTTTCGCGATCACGATGCCGGCGGCGAAGAAGCCCCAGCATTCCGCAGGGCGGGTTGTGAGATATCTTACGAAGCGCGCCCCTTTGGCGCGCCAGTCGGTAGATTTGGTGTTATAACGATCCATCGCGTGTCGTCTCCTATATGCTCGAGTAGACCCAAACACGGGAGCTAACGCGGGAACCCCGGATAGCGGCCCGGCGGGCAGAACGTGCACGGCGTGCAACGCCTGTTGTCATTTCGGTTTCTGTGGTGGCACCCACGGTAACCATGTCAGTGTCGATTGTACGGAAGGTCATGTTTCTCTCCTAAGTCTTCCAGTTTCTGAAAACCTTGGGTTGGCACACCCAGTTGGTTTTCGTTTCGTCTCCTGTCTGACGAGTGGCTCTTGCCTCCCGCCGACAAACAAAAAATGACGCATCGAAACGAAATTGTCGAACATTTTTAAGTCTCTGTTTTTATTATATTTTTCATTTTTCTTGATTTCTGAGTGTGAAATGAATGGCATTTACCGCACTTAATTGGTAAATATTACTAAATATAATTAGTGAAATGAGCTAAATATGGCAGGATTACCCCCACAGCCCATTGGTCAGAGCCAAGCCTATCTCGCGATTCTAGACCGCGTATCCGATTCTGCGGTACTGGAACGCCCTGTTTTATTGGTCGGGGAGCGCGGAACGGGCAAAGAGCTGATTGCCAAGCGTCTCCATTTCCTCTCCCCGCGCTGGGAAAAGATCTTTATCACCGTCAATTGCGCCGCCTTTACGGATGAGAGATTGGACGAAGAGCTATTTGGGCAGAGCTTTCTCGACGGGCGGGAAGACACGAATGGGAAATTCTACCACGCAGATGAGGGCACAATTTTCCTCGACAACATAGATGCTGTCTCCCCACGCTTGCAGGAAAAGCTCATGGGGGCCATTGAATATGGCCGATATGAAGCCAGCGGCGAACACGCCGAACAAGAGGTTAATGTGCGCGTCATTTCCGCCAGCGCTGTGGATTTACCCGCAGCTGTGACGCGGGGTGAATTTCGGGTCGATTTGCTCGACCGATTAGCCTTTGAAGTTCTCACCCTGCCGCCGCTGCGTGCGCGGCGGGATGATATTATGCCGCTATCGGATCATTTCGGACGGAAGATCGCAGCCGAATTGGGCGCAGAGGCTTTCCCCGGTTTTACCGCCGAAGCCAGCGAAGCTCTTTTGGCGCGGCCTTGGTCCGGCAATGTCCGCGAGTTAAAAGCGGTTATTGAGCGAAACACGGCAAGAGCTTGGCTGGCGGACGAAAGCCTGTCCAATCCCATTGGCGGCGGCCCTGGCGGGACTTTGCAATTTGATCCGTTTGAAGATCCCTATCGGTTAAAGGGGGATATTCGCCCGGTTCACACGCCGGTTGCTGCGCTTTCCAATCCCCCGCCACCTGCGCCTGCGCCATTCGAGACCAAGCAAATGCCGCAGCCCGACGTGCCAGCTTCACCGCAATATAAAGGGTTTGAAGACCGCGTTCTGGCCTTCGAGCGTAAGTTGATCGATGAAGCCATGCGGGTCAGCGGCGATCATCAGGGCAAGGCCGCAGAGCGCCTGGAGCTCACCTATCACCAATTTCGGGGCCTCATGCGCAAGCATGGCCTGAAGAAATAGGATGCAGGCGTCGTCGTCATATTTGACGCTAGTGTTGCTGGAGGCGGCCCGTTAGGTTCCCTAACAATCGGCACCAAAACTTTGGGCCAATGTTGGGGAGACTATAATGCGTGCAGCTACTCTGGCGACAGCCAGCCTTTTGATCCTATCCGCTTGTCAGGCGGAACAAGCCCCAAAAACATCTATACCCGTTGCTGCCGCCGCGACCTCGGTGTCCACGGACGCCGGTGAAATTCCTTTAGTGGAAACGAAAATTGCCCTCTTCGGCGATCTGCATGTTCACACGACCAATAGTTTCGACGCCTTTATATTTGGCACGCGCACAGATGCGAATGACGCCTACCGCTTTGCCAAAGGCGAGACGATTGACAATGGCGCGGGCGAAGCGATAAAATTGGACGGCCCCCCGCTAGATTTTTACGCCGTCACGGATCACGGCGAATATCTGGGCGTTGTGCCGGCCCTGCGGGACCGCAGCTCTGCTTTGTCCAAAACGAAAACGGCGAAAGCCATCTTTGGTTTGACCGCGACAGACCGGCGCGGGAGTTTTTTGCGCATCGGGCAAACCGTCGTGAGCGGCGATGAGATCAATGAGATCTATGATCGCGAGTTGATGGACTCGGTCTGGGCGCGGACTGTCGAGGCCGCCGAGGCGCATAATAATCCCGGCACCTTCACAACTTTCGCGGGCTATGAATTTACCGCCATGCGCGCCGTCGCAGATACAGCCGGCGCGAATTTACACCGTAATGTTGTCTTTAAGGACAGCGCGCCGACGCGCCTATTCACTACGCTGGATAGCCCGCGACCCGATGCCCTTTGGGGGTGGATGGATGAGCAACGCGCCGCCGGACATGAGGTCCTCGCCATTCCGCATAACTCCAACGCGTCCAACGGCATGATGTTCGCTTTCGGTAGTTACAACGGCGCACCGCTGGATTTGGCCGAAGCCGAGCTGCGCGCGCGCAATGAACCGCTGGTCGAGATTACGCAGATCAAAGGCACGTCGGAAACGCACCCCCTGCTTTCGCCCAATGATGAATGGTCGAATTTCGAAATTTACGACAACCTCATCGGAGGATCGCTGCCCTCTTATGTCACGGATGGCAGTTTCGTCCGGCAAGGTCTGGCGCGCGGTTTCACGATTGAAAAAGAGCTCGGCGTCAATCCATTTCAGTTCGGCGTCATCGGTAGCTCCGATACCCATGTCTCGGCGGGAGCTTATACTGAGGAAAGCTTCTTCGGGAAATTTCCGCATGATATGAACCCCGACAGCCGCCAATCCGTGCCGCCCAAAGGCGCCAAGACTTGGCCCGAGAGTTTTGTGCCAGAGACCGACCTCATCGCCACACCGCAATATGGCGCATCAGGCTTGGCGGGGGTTTGGGCGCGGGCCAATACACGCGCAGAAATTTTCGACGCCATGGCCAAGAAAGAGACTTTCGGCACATCGGGTCCGCGCATGAAAGTCCGATTTTTTGCGATGAACGGCCGCGTCAATGCAGATATTTTGGACGCC
>CAZSKH010000221.1:0-4313 GCA_964607395.1 uncultured Algimonas sp. | reverse complement strand
AGGTAAAGTCGACCGCGAACGCGCGGAAGCTGTTGCGGCGTAAGCTTTTATGAAATTGAATGTAAAAAACCGCAGCTTTGTCTGCGGTTTTTTTATGTCTGCGAGTCTAGCGCTTATCGGGTGCTCTGACCATCAACCTATAGCAATAGAGAGTGCCGATTTACATGAAATCTCGGGTATCCATATTGGGATGTCAGAAGCTGACATACTGAAGTTACTAGGCGAACCGGACTCTCGCAACTCACCTGCAAATGACTATAGTTCGTATATTTATCCAGGCTTGACTGTTTCTCTTATTGCTAGTGGTGTCCGCCTTGATAGTCCTAAAGTCGTTTGGGGCGTTTGGGCTCGGTCCCAAGAGCATTGTTTAGGTCGCGGCATATGCCCGAACGACTCATTGGTATCTGTCCGAGCTGTCCTAGGGGCGCCTACAAGAATTAAATCTGGGGGGCGTCATTATTCAAGCATCCTGATTTACGTCATACCAGAATTAGAGGCGTGCTGGATTGAAATATTCACGAAGGATGACATCATTGCGAGTGATGTCCGTTTGACTTGCCAGCCTTAATTGGCTTTCTCCCACGCGCTCCCGCATGACCTCTCATGCTTCACTACCATTTTGCACAGCCCTATTTTTACGCTATGCCTTATCTATCATGGCGAGTGAGAGGTTAGAAAAATGGTTCAGCTAAAGATTAATGGGAAGCCGACGCGGCTAGACGTGGACCCGAACACACCGCTCCTCTGGGCGGTTCGGGAAAAGGCCGGATTGACCGGCACGAAATTTGGATGCGGTATCGCGATGTGCGGCGCTTGCACGGTGCATGTTGACGGAGAGCCTGTGCGCTCCTGCTCAACATTTATAGGCGATGTTGAAGGGTCAGACGTCACGACGATTGAAGGTATTGCCAAGCCAGATGGTAAGCTCCACGCGGTCCAGAAGGCTTGGATCAAACATCAGGTTCCGCAATGTGGTTACTGTCAATCCGGCCAAGTTATGAGCGCTGTCGCACTTCTCCGTGATACGCCCAACCCAACTGACGCGGATATTGACGCCGCGATGTCCGGAAACGTCTGCCGCTGCGGGATGTATGACCGCATACGCGCGGCCATTAAAACCGCTGCCAAAGCATCTACTGTGGTGGGAGGCTAATCATGACCGAGACTGTAGAGACAAATACGAAACCTAAAAAAGTGAAGAAAAATAGCCAAAGAAAAGGGAAGTGGACGCGCCGTGGCTTTATCGGGGTTGGCCTCATCGCGGGCAGCGCGCTGGTTGTTGGCGTCGCCATCCGTCCCGGCGACCGCACAGAGACCCTTGCGAAATATGTTGCGGGCGAGGGAGAGCATCTGGTCGCGGCGTGGGTCAAGATCGCCGAAGATAACACGATTACAGCCATCATTCCCCACGGCGAAATGGGGCAGGGTATTCACACGGCGCTCTCCGCCATGCTCGCCGAAGAAATGGACGCGGATTGGAATGCGCTCGAAATCATGGAAGCGCCCGCCGAGAAGGATTACGCGAATTTCCCGTTGATTATGGGCTTTCTGACGGGCGGGGAAAAACCACCGGGATTTGTCTTTGATACGCTCAATGGGGCTTTCTTGGGCCTTGCCAAAAAGATGGATATGCAAATTACGGGCGGATCGTCCTCTGTTCGCTTTACCGGCACGAGCGCGATGCAAACGGCTGGTGCGGCTGCGCGTGAATTGATCGTCAAAGCCGCGGCCAAGGATTGGGACGTAGCTGAGTCCGAACTCAGCACGGCCAAGAGTATGGTCATCCATAAAGCCAGCAATCGCAGCGCCCCTTACGGGCAATTTGCGGCCACGGCGGCAGCGATGAAACCCAATCTTCATCCGACCTTAAAGTCTCGGAAGAACTATGAGCTGATGGGAAAATCCCTGCCGCGCGTCGACATCCCGTCAAAGGTCGACGGCAGCGCGCAATTTGGTATCGATGCCAAAGTCGAAGGCATGAAATATGCGACGGTCATGGCGTCTCCTGTCCATGGCGAAACTGTTGCGCGTGTGAATTCGGCGGATGCAGAAGCCATAGCGGGCGTGATTTCCGTCCATAATATGGGCAGCTATGTGGCTGTCCTTGCCGACGGCTATTGGCCTGCAAAAATGGGCCTCGACTCGCTGGACGTGGAATTCACATCTTCGAAATCCAATGACGTCAGCCAAGACACGCTTTTCGCGCAATATGCCGAAGCGCTGGATAACGGAAAACGCAAGGTCATGCATAAAGGCGGGAACGTCGCCAAGGGGCGAGAGGGGGCTGCAAAAATCATCGAAGCCGAATATGCCGTGCCATTTTTGGCCCATGCCTGCATGGAACCTATGAATGCAACGGCGTGGGTCAGAGACGGCAAAGCGGATATCTGGTGCGGCACGCAAAACCCGCTCGGGACGCGCTCGGCGGTGGCCAAAGCGCTTGAGATGGAGCTGGAGGATGTGACGTTGCATACCGCCTTTATGGGCGGAGGTTTTGGCCGCCGCGCCATTCCGGATTACGCCTTGCAGGCAGCCGCGCTGTCGAAAACCTCGGGCCATCCTGTCAAACTGATTTGGTCGCGCGAAGAAACGACGCAACAAGACCATTTCCGCCCGGCGGTGCTGGGACGTTTTGCAGCCGCCGTGGATGAGGATGGCATGCCGCTGACATGGGAAAGCGTCTTTAACCACAAAGGCGATCCCAAAGAAGCGAGCGATATTATTTATGGCATCCCGAATAAGAAAGTGGAGGTCGTCGATAGTCCGTCTCATACGCGGCTCGGCCCTTGGCGCTCTGTCGACCATACGCAACATGGCTATTTCACCGAGAGCTTCATTGAAGAGCTGGCCCATGATGCGGGCAAAGATGGCTATGAATATCGCCGCGCCCTTCTTGAGGGGAAACCGCGCTTTCTCAAAGTTCTGGATGCAGCGGCGAAACTTGGCAAGTGGGATGAGTCCCTGCCAGCGGGGCAGGCGCGCGGAATTTCTATTGTGGAGAGTTTCCAAACGATCTGCGCACAAGTCGTCACCGTCGATATGAGTGATGGCGATCCTAAGGTTCTCCATGTGGCTTGCGCGGCTGATCCTGGATTTGCGGTCAATCCCGACGGGTTCGAAGCGCAGATGCAAAGCGGAATTGTCTATGGTTTGACGGCGGCGCTTTACGGCGAAATCACGCTGGAAGACGGGGCGATCGCCCAAAGCAATTTCCATGACTATGAAATGCTCCGCATGGACCAATCACCAAAGATCGATACGATCATCCTGACCAGCGATGCGAAACTGGGCGGCGGGGGTGAACCCGGAACCCCGCCTATCGCGCCGGCTCTGGCGAATGCAGTGTTTAACGCCACTGGAAAACGCGTGCGTAAATTACCAATACGAGATTTAGGTGCAGGGGCGGCGAGTTAGCCTATGCGATATCTTACGAGAGGTTTGGCCGCCGTATCCGCAGGCCTTTTAATCGCTTGCGGAGAGGGTGTTCAGGCGACCGACACATCGGGGAAATCCGCCGCTGCGGTTACCGAGGCGGCCTATCCTGATATTAAAATGACCTCCGGTGATTTGGCGGGACTCTATAAAAATGCCGGGCTTGATACGCCTGTTGTGCTCATCATTCCCGGCTCTGGCCCGACGGATTTGGATGGTAATAGCGCATTGGGTGATAAGACAAATAGCTATAAATATCTCGCTGAAGGCCTCGCAAGCAAGGGTATATCCTCCGTGCGAGTCGATAAACGCGGCATGTTCTCTAGCGCAGGGGCGGGCGATCCCAACCAAGTCACAGTCGAGATTTATGCGCAAGATTATAGTGATTGGGTCGAGCGCATTCGGACCAAAACGGGCGTGACCTGCGTCTATATTTTAGGCCATTCCGAAGGCGCGATGATGGGTTCCGCCGCGGCTTTGGTAAATAAGAATGTCTGCGGATTGATATTGGTCGCAGGCGCAGGGCGTCCCATGGGCGTTGGTTTGCGTGAACAATTAAAAGCCAATCCCGCCAATCGGACGATCCTCAAAGAGGCCTTTGAAATTATCGGAAAATTAGAACAGGGCGAACGCGTTCCCACATCAAATATGAATCGCGTGCTGCGGCGGAAGCTATTTGGCGCCGAGATCCAAGATTTCTGGATATCCACCCTGAAAATAGATCCTGCAATTCTCGCGAAAGCCGCTGATAAAAGGACCTTGATCATTCACGGCGAAACAGACCTACAGACCTCGGTTGAAGATGCCAAACGGCTTGCAGAGACAACAGGCGGGGAGCTGGTGCTTATTCCGGGCGTTAATCATATCCTCAAAAAAGCGCC
>CAZSKH010000220.1:3007-4405 GCA_964607395.1 uncultured Algimonas sp. | reverse complement strand
CGGTGTTTAAATATTTACCGATAGGTCTCGCCGCCTGTCTGGCCGTGGCCTGCAAAGCCGCGCCGCCTATCCCCGTATCTGGCGGCACAACGGCTAATGGTGTTGTCAGCCATTTGGGCATTGAATATGCGACCGCCGAACGATGGAAATTACCGAAATTAAATAAGAATTGGGAAACCGACTTAGACTTCACAAAATTCGCCCCCGCCTGCCCGCAAAAGGGCCAAGCCGCCATGACCGAGGATTGCCTGTTCCTCAATGTCTTTGCGCCCCATGACGCCGCTGACTTGCCCGTTATGGTTTGGTTCCACGGCGGCGGGTTCATCGCCGGTGAAGGCGGCAGCGGCCCAAAGATTTTTGCCAATGACGGCGTTGTGGTGGTCACATTTAATTACCGCCTCGGGAAACTCGGTTTCCACGATTGGGCAGGATGGACGGAAGACAATCCTCGCAATTTCGGGCAAGCCGATATGGTTGCTGCGCTGGAGTGGGTGCAAGAAAATATCGCGAGATTTGGCGGCGACCCCAAAGATGTCACGATTGCCGGACATAGCGCCGGCGGGATGGGGGTTCAGCTGATGCTGACTGACACCCGCGCCGAAGGTAAATTTGCGCGGGCCTGGACCCATGCGGGCTATGGGGCCTGGCCCTTCCCCAGAGCCTATAGCATAACGGCTGAATTGGACGCGCGAAAAAATTACTTAGGCTTGGAGACGGATAGTTCCGCCAAAGACATCGTCGCACAAACGCCGTTCTTTCATCTGCCCTATATTGACGCGCCAAACTTGCGCGAACAACCTGCCGCGCTCTGGGCGAAAGGTCAGATCGCCGATGTTCCTATTGTCACGGGATGGAATTCCTATGACGGCGCAGGCACATTGAACGGCGCGGGATTCTCTGTAGAGGGCTTTCTCAAACGGATAGATAGCCCCGAAATCCGCGCGGCCTATGCAGATGACTTTGCCGTATCAGACACCCAAGCCGCACAGCGCATTTTCGGCGATATGCGCTACGGCATCTCCAGCCTTGACCTCGCAGAGAGAGCGGGCGGTTGGAATTTTTATTATGATGCCCGGCAAACCGGCGCGCCCGGGGCTTATCATGGTCAGCAATATGAAGCGCTATTTGGCGGTCAACCGTCCGAATTTCGCAGCGCGATTCTGGCGTTTATTCAAAACGGAAATCCGGGATGGAGCCCTGATGAAATAGTTGTGTTCTCACCCGACCTTGACCCAAGAGAACAAGCTCTGTCGCAATCAAAACGTGACGCCCTCATCCCTGCTTTAGAGGCTATGAAATGATAAAATCTTGCCTCTTCGCGGCATCCCTATTCCTCACATCTTGCGCCGCTGACGCTCAAGATACCGCGCCGTCTGTCGCCGGCGAATGGGCGAATGA
>CAZSKH010000220.1:0-2907 GCA_964607395.1 uncultured Algimonas sp. | reverse complement strand
AACGTTAGGGTTTTCAGATTTGCGATAAATACGGGAAGCGGAATAATCGCAATGGCTGAAAGGAACCCTGCGGCGGCTCCGCGTTTTACGCTGTCTGTCTTGAGATGGGTCAATGTCCAAGCGGTGAAACTTATAACCGCTGTGCTGAGCGCAATAAGAATGGCAATCTTTAAGATATCCGCCAGTAAGTCCGCCTCACCGCCCAAAACCTGACCCGTAATCGCAATACAAAATGTCGTCGCGAAAACCGTCATGAGAAGCGTAAAGGCACGGCGCTGTGAAAAAGGTCTCATCAGAGGTTAAAACGCACTTCGAACATCGGGCACAGGGCGGGCGAAACGCCAACCTATAATAGCTGCTCCAACATATGGGAGACCAAATAAATCTTTATGAATTGAAACAAAGACATTTAAGATATCTGCGTGACCATAGAAATTATAGGACCCGTAAATCAGAAAGTTGAGCGCGGATAACGCTAGGGCGAATAATGCGATACAAAGGCAACTAACGGTAACGGCTCTAATTTTAGAACTATATTCACGCCACCATACTGCATATGCGGCGACAAATGTGATAACCGCGATGAGCACCCAAAACCCGAAATAAACAGAAAGTGTCTCACCTGTTTCGAATCCATATTGAACAAACGAAATGGTCATCGTGATCGTTGCGTTGGTCAAACCCATCAAAACCGCATACCAACGACGACGTTTCTCCGCGTCAAAATCCGGCGTCGGATCAGTCAACCAAATCGTCCCAGAAGGATTTGGCTTTGTCAAAGAAGTTTCGGCTTTGCGGGGATTCCGAATGATGGCCGCCCTCTGCTGCAAATTCCTCAAGCAATTCGCGTTGGCGTTTCGTCAGGCCTGACGGGGTTTCAACGGCCAGTTCAATATACATGTCGCCGCGTTTATCCGACCGCAGCACGCTCATGCCTTTTCCGCGCAAGCGTAGGCGTTTACCCGTTTGGCTGCCGTCGCTGACTTTGATTTTGGACCGCCCGCCGTCGATGGTCGGAATTTCAACATCCCCGCCCAGCGCCGCTGTCGTCATCGGAACCGGCGCGCGGCAGTAAAGATTCGCACCGTCGCGTTCAAATAAGTCATGCGGCTTTACGGCGACGAAAATATAGAGATCGCCGCGCTGCGTTCCGCCGCTCGCGCCGCGTTTCGGGGCCGCGTCACCTTGGCCCGTCAGGCGAATCCGCGTGCCGTTTTCAACGCCCGCAGGAATGGAAACATCCAGCTCTGTCTCTTGGCGGGTCTGCCCGACACCGTCACAGGATTTGCAAGGGTTAGATACATATTCACCCTGCCCGCCGCAGGTGGGACAAGCGCGTTCCATTTGGAAAAATCCCTGTTGCGTTCGCACACGGCCCTGTCCGGCGCAGGTAGAGCAGGTCTCAACGCTCGCGCCCGGCTCCGCGCCTATGCCGTCACAGCGTTCACAATCTTCGGCGATGGGCACGGTAATATCGATGTCTTTTCCGGCAAAGGCTTCTTCTAGGGATATCTCAAGTTCATAGCGAAGATCCGAGCCGCGCTGTACGGTTTGGCGCTGACGTCGTCCGCCGCCCCCGCCAAACATATCCGCAAAGCCGCCGCCCGCTGCGCCGCCGCCAAAAATCTGGCTGAAAATATCGTTGAAGTCCTGGAATCCGCCAGCGCCGCCCGTGCCCCCGCCTTCAAAGGCCGCATGGCCCATCCGGTCATAGGCCGCGCGTTTCTGCTCATCCGAGAGAATGCCGTAAGCCTCATTCAGCTCTTTGAACCGCGCTTCGGCTTCCGGGTCATCCGGATGGCGGTCAGGGTGGCATTCCATCGCCTTCTTACGAAAGGCTGACTTCATCGTTTTCGCATCAGCGGTTTTGGCCACGCCGAGCGTTTCATAGTAATCGCGTTTTGCCATTTACGTTCGGTCCCGTTTTCGCACGATAATATTCATGCGTGCGCTTTGTAATTAAATAGTGATGCGCCCGCCTGAGTTCAATAAGCGGTGCAGACAGCGGGTGGTAGCCATATATCCCCAGTCGAAAAAGGCCCCGCGTGATAAACGCGGAGCCCTAAATCTGGTTAGCTATGCTTCGACTTACGCAACATTTTCGTCATCGACATCTTCAAATTCGGCGTCAACAACATCGTCGTCTTCATCATCCGCTTGGTCAGCTTGCGACGCCGGACCAGCATCTGCGTCTGCCGCTGCATTTTCATACATCGTTTGGCCAACTTTCATCAGCGCGGCAGAGAGAACTTGAACCTTATCAACAATAAGCGCTGTGTCTTCGCCTTCTGAAACCTCTTTGGCTTCTGCGAGAGCTTCTTCAACGGCTGCTTTGTCTTCTTCAGAGATCGCTTCTGCGTGTTCCTTCAGATCAGACTCGGCTTTGTGAATCATGGCTTCGGCTTGGTTCTTGGCTTCGACCAACTCGCGGCGGGCTTTATCGCCTTCCGCATTGGCTTCGGCGTCTTTAACCATGGCTTCGATGTCCTCATCCGTAAGACCGCCGCTGGCTTGGATACGAATCTGCTGTTCCTTGCCTGTTGCATTATCTTTCGCTGAGACATTCACAATGCCGTTGGCATCGATGTCAAAAGTGACTTCGATTTGCGGCATACCGCGCGGTGCGGGCGGAATACCCACCAAATCAAATTGACCGAGCAATTTGTTGTCGGCGGCCATTTCACGCTCGCCTTGGCTGACTTTAATCGTCACAGCGGATTGGTTATCCGTCGCGGTAGAGTAGACCTGAGATTTTTTCGTCGGAATCGTTGTATTCCGGTCGATCATACGTGTGAACAATCCGCCTTCGGTTTCAATCCCGAGAGACAGCGGCGTCACATCGAGCAAGAGAACGTCTTTGACATCGCCTTGCAAAACACCGGCTTGGATCGCGGCACCCATGGCAAC
>CAZSKH010000219.1:0-4412 GCA_964607395.1 uncultured Algimonas sp. | reverse complement strand
GGCGAAAAAGCCGATGATAAGAACAGCGGAAACAACCATCCAGAAAGCGGAGTTTGTCCAGGAAATGGACTGTCCGAAGATCTCGAAAAGCTCAGCTTTCTCTTTGATCTCAAACTGTTGCATAGGATCGCTTGCCACGTCCCACTCCTATTCGTTTTCATCGTCGGGCATATCGTTCCCAATGGGAACACCCGCATTTTGCGCGTCCATTTTCGCGGACGTTTTTATGACCGCCATGATACCGGCGGCGAAGCCGAAACACAGCCCGATTAAAAGGCCCCAGGGCTTTGATCCGAAGATAACGTCTATGCCGTAGCCCAGACCCAATCCAACCATGACCGAAACCACCAGTTCCGTGCTCATCCGCCAAGCCTGACCAAGCATTGACCCGTCATCCTTTATCTCCGGCGTTTCCTCATATTTGGCTCTCGCCGCATCTAATCGTGCGCCGAGATCGTTGAGGTCATCTGGGGTAGAGGAGTGGTTTTGTCCGTTTTGGTTAGCCATGACACAATCGCCGCATCCGATGGGAAAACCCCTGTCGAAAGCGGCCCCTACCTAACGAAGGGGGTAGGGGAAGTCAACAGACTGCGGTGATAGGGTAAGTAATTGAAATACAGAGTTAAATTGGTTTTCGGGCTCTATTTTTTCTGGGCATAGCTCTTACTTTTCAACAGACTCGCTTTCGCGGGTTGGAACGGCCATTCCGATACAGGGAAGCCTCGCGACACCGCCTTCTGCCATACGTGTCTCTAGCGGCAATATGGGCGGGAGCGGATTGGGTCCGCAGGCTGCCCCATATGATAGCTCCACCGCGATCTGAACAGCGCCAATCGGTTCATCCGCAATCTGCGCGAGGATTTCCCCAGCCTTTGCGGCCTCGCCCATATGGTTATGTGCTAGAGCCAAATGAATCCGTTCCTGTTTCAGCGGAGTTGAGGCCTTAAGACGGGATTCCGCTTTTTCCGGCTCGCCGTTAAAATAATGCGCTAAAACAGTGAAGTAATCCGTCAAAAGCGGAGAGAGCCGTTCCTTCGACGCCGCCACATGGGCGCGAAGCTCTGGTCCGTTTTGTTGCGACACAAGCATATAGCCTCTCACTTCGGCCAAACGGCTCGAGAAGGTCGACGCCTCTGCATCTGATAAACGGGCTTCGGCTAAACCCAGCTGTCCCTGCGTTAGATATTGCCGGATGACATAGGCATGTCCGGTCCCGTTACCAGGGTCATATTTGAGAACCCGGTCATCCATCAACCGGGTTTGAGCTTTGGTCTCGCCCAACAGGCTCAGCATGATCGGCACATAAAGCCATTCCAATTCACCGCGTTGCGGCGTGACGTTTTTCGCATAATCTAAGACGGCTGGCCGCAGTCCTGTCCAATCAGAGGAAAAGAAGATTCGATTAGCTTTCGCCTGTAGGGCAATCGTTTCGTCGCCGTGTTCTTCGCCTTGGGCCAGAACATAGCGAAGATGGGTGAGCGCTGTATCTGGCGTGTCCGGGACTGTCACACGCATGCCGGTTGCAGGCGCGCCGATATGTCCGACCAAATAATGGTGATAGAGATCCGCCATATGCACCCAGGCCCGTCCCATGGCCGGGTCTGCCGCGACGGCGGCCTCGAGGGATTCGCCGGCGCGCCAGATGTCATCGCCCTCATGGGTCTCGTGCCAAAATTTCATCAAATGCCTGCCTTTGAGATATTGGCGATAGGCTTCGACATTTGATGTTCCGTAATTGAACATCTGTGCGCGGCGCTCGGGGGACATAATAATGTCGAAAGCGTCAGTAACGCCGACCGCGACGTCTTCTTGGATGGAAAACAGGTCGTCGGTTTGGTCGTCAAACGTCCCTGACCAAATTGGCTCTCCCGTCTTTATATGAATGAGCGTCGCATTGAATTTCATCCGGCCCGCATCGACCCGCATCGTTCCGTCCAATATATAGTCGACTTTCAAGACGCCGCCGATGTCTTTCATCGACCTATCCTTACCTGCCGCAGATCGGCTGTCGCGACGCGGGCTGACATAAAGATCGGGAACCTGCGCGAGGGATTGGATGATGTCATCCGTGACACCTGCGGAAATATAGCTATTGGCCGGTGTGTCTGACAGATTCTCAAACGGCATCACCGCCACGCGCATAGGTTCCGCGGCAGCGGACGGCCTGAGCGTTGGACGAAGTAAAGCGACCCCCAAAGCGATGGTCGCAGCGCAGCCAAGGAGACCAGCCAAAAGTTTTTCGCGACCCAGTTTGTTTGTGTCTTTGCGCGGCTGTTCAATCGGCGCAGCGTTTTCGGTGACGCTTTGCGATGGGTTTTGTGATGGCGGAGGTGTGACTATGGGCGTTGGCGCCCCAGATGCAGAGGCAGGGGTGCCCAAGGTTGCGATAAATTGATCAGCCCAAGCTTGCCGCTGTTTTTCATCACCGCCGCTGGCGACTTTGGCCAAGACGTGCATGTTCCGGCGGCCCGGCTTGTTTTTCCCGCTTCGCCAGTTTTGAATCGTGCGCCGATCCACGGGTTTTCCGGCGGTTTCGCAAGCGGCTTCCAGTGTTTCCGGTGTCCAAGGCTGTGGATCACCGACGTTGTCGAATCGGTTTCCAATCCCGTGATTCCAGAAATATCCGAAAATTACGTCAAAATGAGAGTCCTGCGGCGGTAATCTCGAATTTTTTATATCTTTGTTTTTCAAGGGGCTAACGGACTCAATTTCGCTAATTTTTCGGTATGAGCGTTTTGTTAGGGTGTATTGATAGCTTATTCAATCCCAAGGTTGGGGTGTCCGGCGGTGCATATGTGGACTGAACCGAAACGGAGCGTATTTTAACAGACCCCAACTAAACCCGATGAAGATGGGGCGTCTTCATCGGGTTTTTTATTTCCGCATGATTGTTTTCATAGAATATGATGCGGTGAAGGTCCCACGGTGACGTCCTAAAGTAGAGTGTTTCTCTAGCTGCGTCTTCCGCTTCAACCTGACTCTTTTCTTGTGACTCCAAGGTCAAGCTTAGGTTAAACAAAGTGCGTTCACGAGGAATCGCAAACTAGGGGCGTTTGCGCGAGCTAAGACGTGTCGGGACACGCGCCATTTCGTGTCGGGACGAATAGTTTAGAGAGAAATTTCATGTCATCCCGCACAAAGCGTAGCGAAGATGCGGGACCTATCGCTTGTATGTCTTAGGGAAATTTAAAAAACGGCAGGTCCCGCATCTGCGTCCGAAGGACTTGTGCGGGATGACAGGTTAAGTTGTGTAACCGTTCGGTTTACTCCGCCGCCACCAAAGCCGCAGCTTTTTCCAGCTCAATCGACAGTAATTGCGAGACGCCTTGCTCGGCCATGGTCACGCCAAACAGGCGATCCATACGGCTCATGGTTACCGGATTATGGGTGATGGCGATGAATTTCGTATTTGTGTGTTTCTTCATATCGTCCAGCAAATCGCAGTAACGACTAACATTGGCATCATCCAGCGGCGCGTCGACTTCGTCCAGCACGCAGACAGGTGCAGGGTTTGATAGGAAGACCGCAAAGATAAGCGCTGTCGCGGTCAAGGCTTGTTCACCGCCGGAGAGGAGCGACATGGCTTTCAGTGATTTTCCGGGTGGGCGGGCCATGACTTCGAGGCCCGCTTGCAGCGGATCATCTGATTCCGTCAGAGCGAGCGCCGCTTCACCTCCGCCAAAAAGCGTCGCGAAGAGGCGGCCGAAATGCGCATTTACCTTATCAAAGGCTGCGAGGAGGCGTTGCCGACCTTCGGTATTTAATTCGTCAATGCCTTCGCGAAGGCGCGCAATTGCCGCTACTAAATCTTCGCGTTCTGACACCATCGCCCCGAGACGCTCTTCCTGTTCGGCAGCTTCCTCATCAGCGCGCAGGTTCACCCCGCCCATTTTCTCACGTTCTTTGCTTAGGCGTTCCAATTTCCGTTCGATGTCATTTTCGGACAGATTCGTGTCTGCGTCCAATTCCCCGAGATGGGACTTCAGCTCGGACGGCTCGCAATTCAGTGTTTCATTCACGCGGGCTTTTGTCTCGCCAATGCGCTCCTGCGCCGCTGTGAGACGGGCTTCTGAGGCGGCGCGGGCTTCCCGGGCGGCACCTGCAGCGGTCTCGGATTCGCGTGCGAATTGAACGGCGTCTTGCGTTTCTTTTTCGGACGCGCTGAGGGCGTCTGCGGCAGCGGTTCTGCGGCTCTCTGCCGTGGCGAGTTCTGCGAAGAGTTTGGTGCGGCGTTCCGCAAATTGATCAGGGCCATCTGTGGCGGCGGCCAGAGACATCTGAACCGCAGCCTGGCGGTTGTCCAAAGTCGCCACGCGCTTGCCTGCACTCTCGGAACGGCGCGCCCAGTTTGCGCGTTCGGCTTCGACAGCGGTGAGACGGGCGGCGCGGGCTTCGCTTTCATTTTTCAAGCT
>CAZSKH010000218.1:0-4432 GCA_964607395.1 uncultured Algimonas sp. | reverse complement strand
CACGTCACCCAATCCGAAATGGAAAGGGTTCGTCATGCTGCGTAAGCTCCTAAAATTTGAACTCTCTTATCACATAAAATCTGTCGGATTTTGGCTATCTGTCGTCGTGATGATGGGACTGGGTCTGCTGGCCTCGACCGATTGGCTCAGCATTTCCGCCAGCGGCGGGGCGAAAGTTAAACTTAACGGCGCACTACCGATTGCGCTAAATATTTCTGCGCTTTCTATCGCTTGTATATTTTTTGGCGCCATTTTTGTCGTCAATGGCGTTTTGCGAGACGATACATTTAAATCCGTTGAGGTCATTCATGCAACCCCAGTTAAGACGTCAGACATGGTCCTCTCCCGTATGATTTCGGCTTGGTTGGCCGTGACTCTATGTTTATCCGCAGTCGTTATCACAATGATCATGGGCCCTTATATGCCTTGGGCCGATACCGAAGCATTTGGTCCTATCAATGTGCTGTATTATCTACATCCCGTTGTGTTTTTCATCATGATTAATGCGCTGTTTATCACAGCGATTTTCACAACAATTGCTGTGCTGACGCGCGATAAAGCCATGGTCTATGTCAGCGCGGTTGGCTTATTAATTCTCTATTTCATCGCTGGTGCGCTCGCCGGAGATAATGCCCCCGATTGGTACGGCGCGATGGTCGATCCGTTTGGAACATCAGCCCTAGCCGAAGTCACCCAGTTTTGGCCTGCCGCAGAACAGAATACCCGCCTGACGCCGCTCTTCGGATATGTCGGGTTGAACCGCTTGATATGGGGCGGATTGGGACTTGGGCTATTCGCACTTTCTTTCCTGAAATCGACACGGGGTATCGTCACACGACGCACAAAGAAAAACAAATTCGCGGATGTGATCGAGACGAAAGATATTGAGATGTATCCGGTCACGCCAAAGCTTGGCCTGTCTCATGACTTTAACAGTTTCGGCCGCCGACTGGTCCATGAGTTAATGACGACAATTCGGTCGACACCCTTTGTTATTATGATGGGGATTTTTATCGCCCTGTTCGGGATTGTCGTTTGGGGATCTCAAGCCGCCGATCCTGACCCAACTATTCCAACCTCGACATATATGGCTAGCATCGTGTTAGGTTCACTCTTCATTCCAGTCGTAATTGTCATGGTTTTCTTTGGTGGAGACATTGTCTGGCGCGAAAAGACATCCGGCATTAATGAGATATTGGATGCAACCCCTGTCAGTAATTCCAGCCTGCTTTGGGCCAAATGGGTCGCTCTGACGCTCGTTTTGTTCACAATGATATTGGTCGGCATTATTTTCGGTATGATCGCCCAAGCCATACTGAGCGCCGGGCGGGTCGATGTGAATCCGCTCGTCTATTTCAAAACGGGGCTACTAGCATTCGGCGTGAGTTTTACGCTGCAAGCCTTCTTGGTCATGTTCATTCAAAACTTCATGCCCAACCGCGTTGTTGGAATGTTAGTCGCAGCTGGTGTCATTATCTTTTTCGTATTTTTTGTCGGACAAATTCCTTTCTTCCATCCTTTGATGGATTACGGCAGCGTTAGCCCAGGCGGGTTGTCAGAGATGTCGGGCTATGCCGATTTATCCAGTTTCCGCGCCTTCGGACTATATTGGAGCGCATTAGCCCTTCTTTTGGCTGTCTTGTCCATCTGGATGTATCGCCGTGGATTGCAGACGGGCCTGCTTTCGCGCCTGCGGCAGATAATGAGTTCGGTTACAATCCCAACGGCTAGTCTTGCCGTGTTGGGCTTGGCGGGGTTTATCGGAACGGGAATTTCCATTTACGGGTCTTATGAAGACGGTAATTACCGCAATCAAACCCAACGCGAGAAGCGGTCTGTCGCCTATGAAAAGCTAGTGAAACCGCTTGAAGACGATCCACAACCCCATGTCATTGCGGTCAAGGCAGATGTTCAATTTTACCCAGACAAACGCGACGCCGTTGTGTCCGGCGAATTGACCATAACAAACCCTCACGCTGAACCTTTGGAGCAGTTTTACCTGAGGCCCGCTGTCCGCCACACAAAAGACATCCGCCGCATGGATGTGCGCGGCGCGGCCCGAATTCCAACGGATGCGGACGAAGATGGTTGGACGGAACTGGCTGAAGAGCTCAAAGAATATAATACCCATATCATCAAATTTGATACGCCGCTTGCGCCGGGCGCAACGACCGTCATCGATTTTGAGACTTACTTCCATCCGCCAAAGCTTGGCGACGGGTCCTTCATGGTGGATAATGGGACCTTCGTAAATAATGGTCAGGTGTTCCCGCAAATCGGCATTCCGCGTAATTACATGCGTAACCCAGATACGCGCCGGAAATATGATCTGCCGGAACGTGAGGAAATGCCGGAACGGACAGACCAAGAAGCCCGTCAAATTAATTTCTTCGACGCCTATTCTCACTATGTCGATTTCGAAGCGACAGTCTGCACGGATATGGACCAGATCGGTATCGCACCGGGTGAGTTATTGCGAACTTATGAAATCGAGGGCCGCTCTTGCCGCGACTATAAAGCTATACGCCCTATCGCGAACTTCTTCAGCTTCTTGTCCGGAGATTACGTCGTCGCAAAAGATGAATGGACGGCCCCAGACGGCACGAAAATTCCGCTCGAAATTCTGCATTATAAGTCACATGATTATAATGTGCCGCTGATGCTCGAAGCGATGAAGGATAGTTTCAAAACTTTCACGCGTGAATATGGTCCTTATCAATATTCGCAGCTTCGGATTGTTGAGTTCCCTTATCGGAGTTTCGCACAGTCTTTTGCAGGAACGGTTCCCTTTTCTGAAAATATCGGTTTCATGCGCGATCCCGGTGATCCCGATGATAATAAGAGCGTCGATCTGGCGACCTATGTGACCATGCATGAAATTGGGCACCAATGGTTCGGCCATCAAATCATGCCCGCACAGACCGTAGGCTTTAATGTGCTCTCAGAAGGCCTCACAGAGAACGCCGCCATGACCGCCTATGAGGAAGAGTTAGGATGGCAGAAAGCGAAGAGAGTTTTGGTGCAAAGATCAATTGATGGTCTAGGCGGATATTTAATAGGCAGAGCGGGAGACCCCGATAAAGAAAAACCGCTCGCTCGCTCTGAAGGCTCCCAATATTTGGACTACGCCAAGGCCAGCTGGGTGTTCTGGGGACTTAAACAATATATGGGCGAAGAGGTCATGCAGAATGCGATCGAAAAATTCGTGGTCGATTACGGACAAAAAGGAAAACCATATCCGACAACCCTAGAGCTTACTCAATATCTACGCGATGCGGCCGGTCCTGATTATGACCAGCTGATTACGGATTACTGGGACCGCATCACATTTTGGAACCTTGGATTCCCCGCAGATAGTGAACCCAAGATAACGCCAAATGCGAATGGCGGATATGATGTTACGGTTCAAATTAAGGTCGATAAGCTCATCGCGTCGGAGGAAGACGGCAAGGAAACCTCTGTTGCAAAGATGGACGGCGAAGGCCTGAACGAATGGATTGAAATCGGGCTCTACACGGCCGACCCCGAAGACACATTTGGGGATGAGTGGCTCAAACTAGAACGCGTTCGCGTCACGGATGAAAATTCTGTCGCTATCGAAGGTGAAGACGAAACCGCGCGTATCTTTACCGCGACGATTACGGTCGACGAAGCGCCAACCTATGTTCTGGTTGATCCGAGGCGTCTGCTCATTGAGCGCAATGTCAAAGATAATGTTACCAAGATTGAAGGGACATTGGCCAAAAACTAAATTGCGCCTCTATTCGCGTTCAAACAGCCGCCCGTTCAAAAGGCGGCTGTTTTTGTTTTAGGCCCAACCGAGAGATGGCTGTGCGCTGCGCCTTGCCCATGCGCGGCTGCACTGTTAAGGCGCGCGCGACGTCAAAGATTTAAGGACCGCCACCATGAAAATGAACGGCAATGAAATTCGCCAAGGCAATATCATCAAACACCAAGATACGCTCTGGGTTGCGGTGAAATGTAATGCGGTCAAACCCGGTAAAGGCGGCGCCTTTAATCAGGTCGAGCTGAAAAACCTGCTCGATGGACGAAAGCTCAATGAGCGTTTTCGCGCGGCAGAAACCGTCGAGCGCATTCGTCTGGATCAGAAGAAACACACTTATCTTTATCCGGAAGGCGATATGCTCGTTTTTATGAACGCCGAGAACTATGAGCAAATTATGTTGCAAGCTGAATTTATCGGTGACCAAGCGCAATATCTCACCGACGGCATGGAAGTCGAAGTCGAGTTTTACGAAGAACGTCCAATCACAATTGCCTTGCCCGAACAGGTCGTCCTCGAAGTTGAGGACACAGAACCTGTCGTCAAAGGCCAGACCGCTGCAAATTCATATAAGCCTGCGACGCTGTCCAATGGCGCCCGCACAACCGTGCCGCCCTTTGTCGGTGTCGGCGAGCGCCTCGTGATTAA
>CAZSKH010000217.1:0-4443 GCA_964607395.1 uncultured Algimonas sp. | reverse complement strand
GGGCTTCGCATTGCGCAGTTTCACAACGCGGACTTTCACAATCGCCCTGCGGGCGCGGTAGCGGTCACCCGTGGCTTTGTGAACGCGCCAACCTTGTTTTGGACCGATGCCTCTCTCCAATGCAGCGCGCCCCCTACCTCTGGCGTTAAACCGTCCTGTGCGAGGTTTGGCTGGTTTGTTCAGCGTCCGTCGTCCAGAGACAGCCTTGCCCCTGACAAGCGCAATGCGGGCCTCTTGGTAAAAGCCTTTGTAATTCGCCGGGATATGCACCTCGGCGGATTGGCTGCGGGATTTGCGAGCTTTGGCTCTTAAGCGGAAAGAGGTTTCTGAAGGTTCTAGGGATAGAACCTTTTTGGACACACCGCACATGAGTTCGACAAAAACTGTGCACACCATTCGCGTCGTAAAAACAGAGCTTTAGCGTCGAAGTAGCTCCAAAGGAGCGGTTCGCTTTATCTTGCTAAACCCTCTCCCTTTCTTTTCTCTCACTCCTCACCAAACTTTCTATTTAATTCCGAACTCTCACCACAAAGCCGTCCAACGGTCCTGCTGGAGCCGCCCCATTACGAGCGAAGGCAGGGCCGTTGGACTTGCCGCAACGCGGCGAAGGACGACCTTGAAGCCTGATTATGAGCGTTAGGAGAAAGGCCATCGACTGCATCACAAACCGATGCATAGAACAGCGTCCTCGCCACACGGGCAGGCCATTCGCTTTACGCTTTCGCTACGAATGCCCTATAGCTTAGCGGCTGAAAAAGTAGCCTCCTAAGTCTCACGAACCTCTCATTTCCGTTGATTGCTCACGTGAAAATTCCACATAAATAGTGCTACAAACATTGCATGAAAGAGATTGCGCCAACGTCAAAATCTGCGAACCAATACGCTCCTATTTCATCCATAAGTGTGCAGGAATTAAGAGTTGGGATGATGCACGCTGCACGGCTCGTGCGTCGTTATGGGATGACTTACTGGCCTAACGTAGAACGTCTTCAGCGTGAGATTCACCAGATTGAAGCACGCGAGGCACTACTGGATCAGCTCCTTAAGAGTGACCTAACTGGCGAAGATCGGGCAGACTTCGGATAGTCTCCTCGCATCACAGGATGTACGATTTTCAACAACTCTTCGCGTCGATACGCAAGTGAACCACCGTCACCATACTTAGGGCGGCTATTCTTGTGGCCCATCAAAGTGCAGCGCAGCCCATAGTCCAATCCAGCCTCTAACATCCGTTTCTCAAATGAATGACGGAAGCTGTAAAAGCGGTGATTGTCAGTCTCGAAAAGACTGCGGACCCTGAGAGCTTTCATCAAACTATTGGACAGTAACGCGCTCTTATCTCGGTAATGCGGAAAGCCATTTGGGGCGCGTTTAAGGGCCTCCAACGATACCCCTATTAGCGGAATGTCTCGACTAGATGAGCTTGATTTTAGTTCTCCGTTTTCTGTTTCACGGATTCGAATAGTTGGCACATCGCAGTCCAAAACGATGTTTTCAGATTTCAGATTGGAGATCTCGCTTGGGCGGCAACCTGTTTCAATAAATGCGTAGGTGAGAAGGATTGATTGAGGCTTTACGCCGTCAAATACTCTTTATTTTAGCAGTTTCTCACGGACCCAAGCGCCGGAAAAAGCAGGCTTTGGCTCTCGGGCTTTATCCTTAAATCTTAAATTTCGGAACGGGTTCTCGGGATTTTCTTCCCCTTGATAGGACCAATATTCGCGGAAGGTCTTTCGTAAGTTTCTAAGTTCACGGTTTGCACTATTCGGGCGATATGATTTGGAGCTTGCTTGCGTGCTGTTGCCCTTTGGATGAATACGGTCATCCCACCATTGGTAAAACTTTCGGGTGTGATCCCGTGT
This sequence comes from uncultured Algimonas sp., assembly GCA_964607395.1. GTDB lineage: Bacteria > Pseudomonadota > Alphaproteobacteria > Caulobacterales > Maricaulaceae > Litorimonas. The sequence continues at coordinate 2,581 of CAZSKH010000217.1, read as the reverse complement.
GATTTTATCCATCGTCAAGTTACCACACAGTGCAATAAAGTGCTCAATGGCGCGTAGCTTCGCAGCCTTCCTTTTTTCTGTTGATCTGGTGATTTATTTGCCAATTCGCTCACGGTCAGCTTGTCGCAATAAAGTTCGAAAGCTTGGCGCAAAGTGTCTGATACAGGCGGTACGGCTCCCATTACAGCTTCGACTTCTGCTTCCTTGGTTTCGTTTTTTACGGCGAAAGAAAGTCTTTTTAGAAGGTCCTTTACATCAATTGTCGACGTGAGTTCGGGAAGAGGAGTATATAGAAAACCCCGTGCTTTTGCGCGGGTTCGCGCGGCCTCGTAGCGTTGACGGCTTATTTCTACTCCGCCTTTCTGTCCCTGTTGAAGCGCTAAATGCGCCCAATATTGGTCGTCAGCTTCGACCATGGGGTCTCGCGTTGCGCGAGCAACTTGCAAGGGCGAGGTGTCCAGTACCGTACGAATTGTATCTCGCGGGTCCAGTTTTCTGAAACGAGTCGGGACGCGACGGATGTAATGCCAGCGCCCGCCTCGGCGCTGCAGATATTGATCTAGGCTCTTCATCTCGGCCATGTTGTACCACGTTCTTGTTACACAATTTGTTACACAAAATCGGAGTTATTGAAGGCCGCCAAAGCTTGGCGCAGGAAAACGTAGGTTTTCCAATAACTTAGATGTGCGTGGTAGTGGTATAGTGGCGCACCCGACAGGATTCGAACCTGTGACCTCTGCCTTCGGAGGGCAGCGCTCTATCCAGCTGAGCTACGGGTGCTTTGGGAGCGTCCCCTTAGCGCTGCAATGACGCGCTGTCCAGCGGTTGAAACGTATGACGCGACAGCGCACATGGTTGATCATGAAACCTATCCTACCAGCCCTTTTTATAATGTCAGTACTCGCCGGATGTAGTCCATCTGACGCGCCACGCTCGGCGACCACATCGGTGACGGATCGTGTCCAAGACGCACGGGAGCGAAATGACGGTCCGGCGATTTGGGTGGCTAAGGACATTGATTCGACTCTCTATCTCTTTGGTACAGTCCATTTGCTTCCGGATGATTTGATTTGGCAACGCGAAGATATGCGCCAAGCCTTTGACGCCGCTGGCACCATATTCTTCGAAGTCGACACGGGCTCGACCGGGGAAATTGAGGCGACAGTTTTGACGACCCGTTTGGGTCTCCGAAATGATGGGCTTCGTTTGACCGACAGATTGGATAATTATCAACGTAATTTGATGGAGGCTGCCGCGAATAATGGCGATCTGACCATTGCGGCATTGGACGGTATGCAGCCTTGGTTGGCCTCGGAATATTTGATGTTTGCAGCCGCGCAAAATGCGGGTCTATCCGCAGACCTCTCGGCTGATGAGGCTTTAAAATCACGCGCTGTGCGGGAGGGTAAAAACGTCATCTATTTAGAAAGTTTGGAAACCCAAATCAGAGCTTCCGCCGATTTGCCGGAAGACCTCCAACTGAAGATTTTGACGGAAACCTTGGAGCAGTTTAACGTGCTTGGCGAAGATGCGACAGAAATTGCAGAGCAATGGTCTGTGGGCGGGACAGATTTTCTGACGACGCAGATCATCCGTCCGATAAAAGCCCGCTCGCCGCTGGTTTTTAATCGTCTCTTGCGAGATCGAAACCAGGCTTGGGCCAACACATTATCTCGCTTCATGGAAGACAGCGGGACAGGATTTGTTGCGGTTGGGACGGCGCATTTACTGGGCGAGGACAGCCTGCTTTCTGAGCTTCGAGAGCAGGGGTTTTCTGTTCAGCGCTATCACGCCTTTAAAGGCGAAACCGTCATTGACACGATTGACGCGACGATTATCCGCACACCTTAAAAGTCGGTTTCGAGATCCGCAAATATCCCGCGACCCGGCCTCTTGCAAACTCCCGACCGCCGAGATCGACAGAGTATCCCTGCAGCCGCTTCGTTTCAGCGCGTTCAATACTGGCGTCCACACTTTCACAGCGCCGGGAATCGTTGGAGCTTACTCCTTTTGCGCTTCCGCGTAGGTGGAACTCTATTCACATGTTCGTACCTTGCCAAAAAAGAGAGAGCAGGTGACCGACGGCGGCGCCATGACGTGTCATTGACCCTAGCGCAAGTAGTAGATTTCGTTCATATAACGTTTTCTTTATATACGTATCGAATTGTGTCTGTTAGGGACCGCATCGAAGAGGAGACTGCTATGTCCTTGTGGGACGAAATTACTGCCGCCAGCGCTGACCGTATCTTGATGCTAGATGGTGCGATGGGCACGATGTTGCAAAAAAAGCAGCTAGAAGAGGATGATTTTCGCGGGACGCGATTCGCCGATTGGCCGAGCCCGCTGAAAGGAAACAATGACCTCCTCGTGATCACGAAACCCGAGGCGGTTCGCTCCGTGCATGATGCATTCCTCGCGGCTGGGGCAGATTTCATCGAAACGAACTCTTTTAACGCAACTTCCATCAGCCAAGATGATTACGGCATGTCTGACCTCGCCCCAGAAATCGCGGTGGCCGCCGCGAAAGTGGCGAGAGAGGCCGCCGACGCTTGGACCCAAAAGACCCCTGAGAAACCTCGTG
>CAZSKH010000216.1:0-4447 GCA_964607395.1 uncultured Algimonas sp. | reverse complement strand
GTGATTAAAACTGCGGGCGCGGCAAATGTCATTGAAGCTCCCGGGTGGCAATCCCCTGACACGGAAACACTCATCTCACTTCAACCGGATATCATTCTGACCAGTTTTATGGATTCTGACTATGCCGGCGTGAATGATCGAGCGCTCCGCCATGGGGCACTATCTTCAAAGCTTCAGTCATTACCCCGTATCGACATTCCCGGAAGTCTTTGGCCCTGCGCGGGTCCCGGATTAGTCGAAGCCGCAGAGCAGTTGAGCCAAGGACTCGCCAACTTATGACCCCCCGTCTCTGGTTGATTTGGATGGCATTAATCTGCGTCGCCGCGATTGCGGTGAGCCTTTTCATTGGCTCCACTGGGATAGCGCTGCCTGACGTGTTGGCCGGGTTGGGCAGCCGTTCATCAGACCCTGTGAACACAATCATCCAAGACATCCGCCTGCCCCGCGCGCTCCTTGCGGCGCTGGTTGGCGCGGGCCTGGGCGCGTCAGGCGCGGCCCTTCAGGGTTTCACACGAAACCCGCTGGCCGCACCGGGGCTGTTAGGGTTTTCCGCCTGCGCGGCCCTCGGGGCGGTGCTGGCCCTTTATTTCAATATCCCGGTGCTTATTACGCCAGCTGCGATTAGCTTCGCGCTTCTTGGCGCGCTAGCGATGACAGTCTTCTCGCGGCGCAAACCCGGCGCGTCGGGGCTGGTTCTTGCGGGCATCGGCATTGGCGCGCTGGCGACAGCCATAACCGGCCTGGTCATGAACCTTGCCCCAAATCCATGGGCGTTGTCTGAGTTAGTGTATTGGCTGATGGGGTCATTGAAAAATGCGGATAAAGTCGATGTTCTCATTGCGGGCCCACTGACACTGGTCGGCTGCGGCCTGCTCATGGTTTCCGGGCCGGCCTTGCGCGTGCTTGGATTGGGCGAAGACACAGCCCAAAGTTTGGGAATTTCCGTCGGGCAGACACAATGGCTCATCGTCTTGGGTTGCGCACTTTGCATTGGCTCAGGCGTCGCAGTTGCCGGAGCCATAGGATTTGTTGGGCTGTTTATACCGCATATTCTCCGCTTTCTGACCAAAGCCGATGAGGCCTGGTTGATCCCCCTCTCCGCTTTGGGCGGCGCGGGCTTCTTAGTTATCATCGACAGCGTAATAAGGGCAACATCGGGACCGGGCACTCCGCTTTATTTGGGAATCGTTACGTCGCTTATTGGCGTCCCCTTCTTCCTCTGGCTGGCATGGCGGCAGTCATGATAGAGCTCAAGAATATCACCGTCCGATATGGAAACGCCGTGGTCGTTGATACCTTATCGGCCACAGCCACGCCCGGGCAATTAATTGCACTTATCGGCCCGAATGGCTCCGGCAAGTCCAGCCTTCTTAAGGCAGCCGCAGGCCTGCTTCCACATGAGGGCTCAAGCTCCCTGCCTACGGGCCGAAAAGAGCGGGCCAAACATCTCTCTTATCTCTCGCAAAATTGCACTGCTCCTGATGGACGAAAGGTCGAGGATATCATTGGTTTGGGACGGTCTCCATTTTTAGGACCGCTATCAAAATTGAGCAAAACAGATCAAAGTGCCATCGAAGCCGCGGCGAAAGCTTGCGAAACCTATCAGTATTTTGGCCGGACATTCGGAACGCTTTCGGGCGGCGAGCAAATGCGTGTCCACCTCAGTCGAGCTCTCGCGACCGACACGCCTGTCCTTTTGGCTGACGAGCCGACAACGGCGCTCGATCCCTATTACCAAATTTCTCTCCTGAGTATTTTGCGTCAATCCGCAGATACTGGCAAAACCATCATCGTTGCGCTTCATGATTTAAAATTGGCCGAGCGATTTGCAGACCGCATTTGGATCATGCAGGCAGGCCGATTAGTTGCGAACGAACCCGCAAAGACCGCCTTGTCTGACACGATTTTAAGAGATGTTTTTCGGGTGACATCCTCCGGCGACATCTTGAGTTAGTCTCAGCGCGCAAATCGCCTGAAAAGACATTTTTTCGAAGACATATAGCTTAAGACTGCTAGGTTCAAATTTATGACCATTCAGATAAATCCGGAAAAGTTCAAAGATCCACGGATTACCGCTAAGGGCGAAACGCGCGCCCGAGTGGCGTTTAAAGCCTTGAACACACTTTGGTTCAACACTGGCTCTCAGTGCAATATTGAGTGTGCGAATTGCTATATCGCCAGCTCGCCCACTGCCGATCACTTTGTCTATTTAACGCCGGAGGATATGGCCCCCTTTCTCGATGAATTAGAAGGCCCGGCCATTGAAATCGGATTTACAGGCGGCGAACCTTACCTCAACCCGCATATCACACGGCTCTCAGAAATGGCGTTAGAACGCGGACATCGCCTTTTGGTTCTGACAAATGCGATGCGGCCCATGATGCGGCCCCGAGTTCAATCGGGACTATTGGACCTGCAAGCCCGTTTTCCCGGGAGGATCACCTTGCGCGTGAGTTTGGATCACTTCACGGCAAGCGGACATGACACAGAGCGCGGCGGCGGAAGTTTCCAGAGCGCGGTAGACGGGCTGGATTGGCTAACCGAAAATAACTTCGACCTTCATATTGCCGGACGGGCCTCCTTCTCCGAATCCCAGGACATAGCCAGAGCAGGTTATGCAGATTTAATAAAACAACGCGGATGGCGCATTGATGCGGCCAATCCCGCCCATCTCATGCTTTTCCCCGAAATGGATGAGACCATTGACGTGCCCGAAATCACGACAGCCTGTTGGGATATATTAGATGTGCATCCCGACTCTATGATGTGCGCAACGTCGCGTATGATCGTGCGCCGCAAAGGCGAAGAGGTGCCAGCCGTCCTCGCCTGCACATTGCTCTGGGACGACGTCCAGTTTGAGACCGGCAAGACCCTGAAAGACTCGCGCGGTCCCGTCGCCCTCAACCACCCGCATTGCGCAAAATTCTGCGTATTGGGTGGCGCGAGTTGTTCGGCGTAATTATCTCGTCATATGTTCTGACGGTCCGTTGACCTCTCGCAGGAATTTATCAACGCCGATAAAAAAGGCTTCGCGGTTTTCTTGCCGCAGCAGAAAATGATCTTCATCCTCAAACGCCATGGCCGTATGCTTAACCCCAGCCTTTTTTAAGGCTTTTCGCATTCGCAAGAACTGATCAAACTGCACATTCACATCGTGATCCCCATGAGCGAGGAACACGGGGACTTTGATGTTATCAGCCACATGCACAGGCGAATTGGCTTTCCGCACATCGCGGTCCTTCATGGCATCCCCGAAGAAGTCTTTCGCGGCATGTTTGCCCCCGCGATATTTCGCCAAATCCTTTTTCGCGTCATTAATATCTGTCAGCGCAGCCATTGCGATAACACAATCATAGAGACCGTCAGTATCCTTGGCTGCCCCCATCAGCGCAGCGTATCCGCCATATGACCAGCCTGCGATACAGGTACGGTTCGGGTCGGAATAGCCTTTTTCGAGAAGGTAACGTGTCGCGTCCTCAACGTCTTCTTGCATGACCAACCAATTGTCACGTCCGGCTTCTTTGAAAGCCTTGCCGTAACCTTCAGAGCCCCGGAAATTCATTTGCATAACGCCGTACCCACGCGAAGCGAAGAATTGCGCAAAATAGTCAAAGCGCTTTTCGTCCCGACCATAAGGACCACCATGCGGCAACACGATGAAGGGTAAGTTCTTCAAACCGGCCTGATCCGTAATCGTCGGCGGCAAGGTGATAAAGGCCGGGATTTTCTGCCCATCACGCGCCGTATATTTTACCGGGAAGACATCGCCCATCTCATCAGCTTCAAGATTCGAATATCGGTTCTGGATCAATTTCGGGCGTGCATCCCCTCGATTATAAAGAAAGAGGCCGCCGGGTTCATATGGCGCGGACATACGCACGATCATTGTTTGATAATCTTCCGTTTGGTCGACATATTTCACAGAATATCCGGGAAATTGGCTTCTGAGTTTTGTCAGCGATGTTCCGTAATCACCGAGCAATTCCGTTTCTTCTTCATCCGCGACATATTTTGCGCCAATGACTGTTTCGCCATCTGAACTGACGATCACGCCTGACGCGTCAAACTCATCATTATGGAAAAGTGTGCGGGTTTTCGCCCGCGCCTCCAAATCATAAACATAAAGTCCAATTGTATCGCGGCCATTATAGTCGCCGATGATGAGCTCGGTTCCGTTTTTGAGAAATCCGTAAATCGGCGTGTCGGGCGTGAGGCCCGGATATTTCTCATAGCTATCCCAATCGCCGGTCGCGAGGTCATGCACGCGCATGACGTCTTTGCCATTTTCGGTTTGACCTCGGCCGACGCGCGGGACTCCATTGTCGTCTGTGTACCAATACTCAATGCCGGTCTTGGATCGCTGTATGCGTTTTGTGCGGCCAGACGCGACATTCACCTTAAAAATATCCGGATATGGGTAAAACTTCTCGTTTGAAAACGCCATCAA
>CAZSKH010000215.1:0-4474 GCA_964607395.1 uncultured Algimonas sp. | reverse complement strand
GCCCAAGCGACGCGCGTCAGATAAATATCATCGCCAAGTACCGGATCATCATCCAAAGCCACCCAGCGTGTTTTTCCGCCGCTGGCCGAAACAAACCCCAATTTGACGGTCGCATTATCTGTGCCTGCAAAGGGATAGCGTTGCGCGATATTTTTTACGCCGTCCGCGCCGAAATCGATCCGGTTTTCAATCGCAACGGGGCTTTCGTCAATCTGCGTATAGGCCACGGTTTTGGCATCGCCAGACACCCAATATCCCGTGCTGCGGTTCAATTCTTCCTGAACCACGAAGCTGGCTATGGCATTGCGGATTGTGTCTGTTGATCCGTCCGAGAGTTGGCGCTCCAACCCTGTTTTTAGATCTTTGATATAAAGCTCATTACCGCGCACATAGGCGACTTTTTCGCCATTTGCGCTGACTTTCGGGTCTGTTTCAAATCCTTTCGTCGCGGTGACTTGTCGGCTGTCTCCTGTCTCAAGATCATAGAGGTAGATGTCGCCGCCCAAGGGGAAAAGCAGCAGATTATCGCCAACCCAACTATAGGAAATAATCCCGCTCCCATATTCACGAGCGCGCTCGCGGCGATTTTTCTCTTCCTCAGAAAGAACCTCAGGCCCCTCCAATATATCCGTAGAGCTCACCAGTAAGCGGCCCTCACCGGTCTCGAGGTCATACGCCCAGAGGTCGTTCTGACGGGCATTGTCTTTACGGCCCTGCAAGACGGTGACGAATTCCCCTGACGGCGCAATTTGCACGCCGGACAAAGATGTGCCGCCCAATGCGGGAGAGCTGTTGATTCGCTCTGGGGTGAGGCCTCCGGGAATAGGGGTTTTGCGGATGTAATTGACGGGCGCTTGTTTCGCTTCGACTTCTTTTTGGGATTGTTCTACGGCTTGCTGCAATGTCGGCGCGGGATTGTCGGTGTCGGTGCAAGCGGCCAAAATGGTGGTGAGAAGGAGGGGGGCGATCAAATGTTTCATAGCCCTCTATTGCGACGGCTCCCGCTCAAGTTCAAGACTAACTCAACGCGATAGCCCACTTCCCATTCCCTGCAAGGCAGGTTACGGGTTTTTATGCCAGACTTGCGCCCAGTATTTTTCGTGATTGGCCTGATGAGTTCCGCACTCGGGATTTTGATGTTCATTCCGATGTTGGTAGATGTGTTAGATGAAGGCCGCGCTTGGCGCGCCTTTGGCATTGCGGGCGGGATTACAACCCTGTTTGGGGCTTTGCTTGCGACAATCACCTATACGCCGAACCCGTCTTTGCGGGCGCGCGGCGCTTTCGTCCTGACGGTGTTTGCTTGGCTGACGCTAGCCATACTGTCCTCCATGCCATTCTTATTTGAGCCGATAAATCTCTCCCTGACGGATGCTCTCTTTGAATCGACCTCTGGGATTACCACCACCGGGGCGACGATATTGACGGGTCTTGATAATATGCCGCGCGGCGTGTTGATGTGGCGGGCCTTGCTGCAATGGATTGGCGGCGTAGGTATTGTCGTGACGGCGATGGCGGTTTTGCCGATGTTGAAGGTCGGGGGGATGCAGCTCTTTCGTTTGGAAAGCTCGGATATGGGCGAGAAGATTTTGCCGCGCGCGGCCAGTCTTGCGGGCGGTATTTCTCTGATCTACCTGATCCTGACCTTCGCCTGTTTTGTTGGATATATGATGACGGGGATGAACTGGTTTGACGCGGTCGCCCATGCCATGACGACATTGGCGACGGGTGGGTATTCGACCTCTGACGCATCCATGGGCGGTTTCATGGATGACGGGGCTGATATTGTTGGCACAATTTTCATGATGCTCGCGGCGCTGCCCTTTGGTGTTTACTTGCTCATGACAACGCGGGGCGACGCTAAAGCGATCATACGCGATAGCCAAGTGCGCGCCTTTGTGACCGTGATTATCTGCCTTACCGTTATTGTAACCCTGTTCCTCATTCTGTCTGATCAGTTTGAGCTGACACGAGGTTTGAGATTAGCGGCGTTTAATACAGTCTCTATTGTTACGGGCACAGGTTATGCGACCGCAGATTATAATAGCTGGGGCCCGTTTGCCGTCGCGGCGTTTTTTGCCTTTATGTTTATTGGCGGCTGCGCGGGGTCAACGGCCTGTTCGGTGAAAATTTTCCGCTATCAAGTCGCCCTTGAAGCCTTGCGAAATTACCTCTTCCGCATGCCGCGCCAACATGCCGTGGCGCCCATGCGCTATGGCGGGCAAACTCTCTCGCCGAGTGTTGTCTATTCGGTGATGAGTTATTTCTTTATCTTTTTTCTAACCGTTGTCATCACGGCGGTTTTGCTGTCGCTGATTGGGCTTGATCCGATAACGGCTTGGTCTGGCGCGGGCAGCGCTGTCGCAAATGTCGGGCCGGGATTAGGCGATATCATTGGCCCGGCAGGGACTTATCAAGATCTCCCCGGCAGCGCGAAATGGGTGCTAATGACCGCGATGATTATCGGAAGATTAGAAATCGTGACGGCGCTAGTCCTCCTAACGCCGGCATTTTGGCGGAGTTAAATTTCTGCCAGCGGGAATTTATAATCCGTCGCGCAAAACTCGCAATTGGCAGAAATGACGCCATCTTCGGCCATATCATCCAAAGCGGCTTGATCGAAGCTTTTCAATGTGTCCAGCAATCTTTCGCGAGAGCATCGGCAATCAGCGTTGACGTCATGGGTTTCGACCACGCGCACCCCAAACTCATTGAACAGGCGGTAAAGGAGCGTCTCCGTTGACACATCTGGGTCAATCAACTCCGCATCGGTGAGGGTCGCAAAAAGTTGCTGCGCGGTTTCCCACGGCGGCGTCGCGTCCGCGCGGGCTTCGTCATCCGCGATTTTCTGGATCATGATGCCGCCGCCGGACCAATGGCTGCCGTCTGTATCGACAGCTTGACCGCAGGCCAGATGAATACGCGTTGGGATTTGTTCGGACTGATTGAAATAATGTTCGGCGCAGCTCGACAGGCTTTCGCCCTCAATGGCGGCGATGCCTTGATATTGGTCCATGTCGGGACCTTGGTCGATCGTCATAGAAAACGTGCCGCCGCCCAGTAACACATCTGCGCCGGGGTTTTTAGAATCCAGCTCTATTTCTTTCAGCTTATCCGCATCCCAACGGGCATAGCCGCGGATATTTCCGGCGGTTGTGCAATCCGCCATCAACAGGCTGATCGCGCCTTCATTCTTACCATGACACTGGACGACAAGACGTCCGTCGAATTTCAGGGACTGTGCCACAATCGCGCCTGTCATCATCGCTTCGCCTAGAAGCCGCGCAATCGAGTCGGGATAACGGGCTTTCCCGCCGGGATTTAGGGCTTTGTCTATTGCCGCGCCCAGCTTCACGGCGCGGCCTCTCACAGGCTGGCCGTCCAGTTGGAAAACGGTGACAAGGTCAGTCGGATTTTGTGCAGTGTCGGTCATGGGCGCTCATGTGGGGGAGCGCCCCGCTATATGCAAGCGCCGCAGGCTGGCCCAACGCATAAAAAAGCCCGCTTCGAGGAGCGGGCTTCCATTCAGTTATTTCGCAAATGCGAAATTATGATTTAGCGAGTAAGTCGCGGATTTCTGCCAAAAGCACTTCGTTTGCAGGCACTTCTGCTGGCGCTTCTTCTTCGGCCTTCTTGGCTTTGTTCATGCCTTTGATCATGATGAACAAGACATAAGCCAGAATGGTAAAAGCGATGATTGCATTGATGAATGAACCATAGCTGATAGCTGCGCCTGTACCTTCGATGATGGCGCCAGCTGCGTCCGTTTCAGCCGGTGTCAGCACGATTTTCATGTTGCTGAAGTCGAGGCCGCCAGCAAAGTGACCGATGACAGGCATAATCACATCTTCGATGAGTGATTTGATAACCGTGCCAAATGCACCGCCCATAATGATACCAACAGCCATATCGAGCATGCTGCCCTTCATTGCAAATTCTTTGAATTCTGAAATCATTCCCATGATATTCTTCCCTTAATAGTTATACGCCGAACCCCCGCCGGCGCGCGACACCCCGTCGCACACCTATGGGGGCCTCGTCAATATCGTTAATTTTCTGTTGTCACGCGTTCATCCTGGCCGCATCTTGGGCAAACCACTTTGAAGGGACTCAATATGCAATATCTCCATACAATGCTGCGCGTGAGCGATTTAGACGCGGCCTTGGATTTTTACTGTAGCGGCCTCGGTCTGGCTGAAACCCGTCGATATGAGAGCGAAAAAGGGCGTTTCACACTCGTCTTTTTGGCCGCCCCACAAGATGTCGAACGGGCGAAGCGCGATAAGGCGCCATTGGTGGAGTTGACCTATAATTGGCCCAATGCAGACGGCGAAACCGAAGTCCTGACCGGGGGCCGCAACTTTGGGCATTTGGCCTATCAGGTTGAGGACATCTATGCCCTTTGCGCGCATTTACAGGATCAAGGCGTGACGATACTGCGTCCGCCGCGCGATGGGCGCATGGCCTTTGTGCG
>CAZSKH010000214.1:0-4521 GCA_964607395.1 uncultured Algimonas sp. | reverse complement strand
CCTGTGTTCACGACTTCATATGTGTAGGTAATGACATCACCTTCCGCGACATCTGTTGTATCTGACGCGGATTTAGCCAGCGTCATAGCGGGGGCCGGAGCATCGAGCGCAACGGTTTCGTCTGCCGTCTGCACCGGTAATGTGCCGCCAGCAGGCGTCGTATTCAACGTCGCCGTATTGGCGATATCGGTTCCGGCATCAAAGTCATCTTGCGTAATGACATAGGTGGCCGTGAAATCTTGGGTCGTGCCAGGCGCGATATCGACGCCGCTTGGCGTGATGGCAGACAGCGTTCCCGTGCCGCCGTGAACATCTGTGACAGATGTATTCGTCAGGGTCACATTACCCGTGTTTTGAACAGAGTAGGTATAGGTGACAGTGTCGCCTGCATTCAAATTCGCATCGGGGCTCGCGATCTTGGAGAAAACCGCTTCTGGGGTTGGAACACCCATGGCGATGGATTCGTCCGCCGTCTCATCCGTGACAGTGCCGCGTTTCGGTGTTGAGGTCACAGTGGCGGTATTCAGAATATCGACCCCGGCATCAAAGTCATCTTGGGTGACAACATAAGTCGAGGTGAAGGTTTGGCTCGCGTTCGGCGCCAAAGTCACGGGCGCGGGCGTGATCGCTGACAATGTCCCGGACCCCGCATGTGCATCCGTGACCGTGACGTCATCTAAGGTGATGTTACCCGTATTCGTTGCGACATATGTATAGGTAATGGTGTCGCCCGCTTGAACATCTGTTGTCTTATCTGCGACTTTTGTCAGCGTCATCGAATTATCAGCAGCCGGACCCGGGATCTCCAATGTTCCAGAGACATTGCCGAGCTGGCCTTCTGAAGGGTTCGCCGTGACATTCGCCGTGTTTATAAAGGTGATATTATCATCGATGTTGGCTTGGGTCACGATATGTTCGCCCGTACAGGTCATATCATCGCCTGTGGCAAGTGTTGTGAACGGGCAAACAACTGAGCCCGTTATAAAGGAGTCTTCCACAACGATATCGTTCAACTGCACTGAACCAATGTTTGTGACCAAGAAAGAGTAATTTATAACATCACCCACAGCCGCATAGCTTGTTCGATCTGCAAATTTTTCGATCGTGATACCTGGCGCGACTTCAGGCGTACCTGTGGCGTCATTGCCATCACGGAAGAACCATCTATTATTATTGGGGGTCGTGTCGCGAATGACCGGCACGGTGAAACCGCGGGTCAAGACATCCGATAATAATGCCGTTTCAGATGTTAGGTCAAACCATCCGGTGGATGTTTCGGTCGAACCTTGGTTTCGGAAACAATCTTCAAATCCCAGCGATGACGTTCCTGCAAAGTTCGTTCTCTCAACGGAATTTGCGGGGAGACCAGTCCAACTTCCGACATCAATGCCGTTAATCAGGAAGGAAATGCGGTCTTGGTCAAAGTTTCCGGGACATGTGTCTCCATCGCGAGCCGTCAAGCGCGCATAGCCCTCTACAATGCTTCCGCCGAAGTAATCCGTACAGCTAACTGTACCACAGTTTAAATTTTGTTGAGGTCCGAGTTGGAATAGCTGAGGATCCTCAGCGCCCGAAGAAGGATCACCCGGTATAGGCCTGACTGGGCTACGGAAGCCCACTGGCGCGCCGTTATTTTGAAAGCCCTCGAATTGAGTCGATGGATTGACGAACTGATAATAAAGGTTCCCGTTCGCGCCGACGAACACAAACATTGTGCCGCCCACAGGAGGATAAGTGTTCGGGATGGCACCATTCCCGCCAGGAACAGTCTCCGTATACGTCGTTGCCCAGGCCGTTGGGGCAGCGGCCGCGCCCGCCAGAAGCAGACCCGCCGCGGCGGACGCTTTTACCGTCCCCCTTAAATAGTGTTTGGCTTTGGTCAGTATATTTTTGAATAACCCGGTCATCGGATGCCATCCCAGCAGTAGTTGAAGGGCTAGCGTGAGTTTGAATTTATGAAGAGGATATTAAACGGTGTGGAACAACAGTATGTTCATTATGGTTAATCATTCAAGTCCCGTTCAGACGGATTAATTTGGCGTTAGAAACATCTGCCTTAGATATTGAAAAACAACGATTTTCTCATTATTTTTATTAACTTATCAAATTTCAAAAATTCAAAAAAAAGGAGCGATTTCATGCTGTGAAAAGCCGTAACCAATGGCCAAGATTGCTCTCTTTTTTTCCGCTAAATAGGTATCGGATGAGAACCAGGGATCAGGATACGTTTCGATACTGCTGGCGTTTACTGATAGGTTCGCGTTAAGGACCTGGTTACGATTTGATACCTATAGAGTTTGTGATGGCTAGTCCTAAAAAAACCTACCCTGCCCCCGATAAGGCCCCTGAAATCTTCTATAATGGGGAGATTTGCCCGATCCGGAACGTCTTAGGGCTGCTGGGCCGAAAATGGCCGAGTTTGATTTTGTGCCACCTCTCTTTCGGCTCACATCGCTTCTCAGAACTTCGCGGCGCAATACCCGATATCTCGCAACGTATGCTGACGCAGACCCTTCGGGAGCTGGAACGCGACGGGCTGTTGACGCGGGAAATGTCACCGGGTGTGCCGCCTCGCGTTGACTATGCCCTCACACCCTTAGGCGAGTCTTTCATCGAACCTTTGCAGGCCATGCTAAGTTGGGGCGCAAAGCATCAGGGCCGGATTAATGTCATCCGGCGCGCCTATGATGCAGAGAACACCGTCAAAGCCACAGGATAACGCCCTCCCCTGCCCGCTTTATCCGGATGAAACGCTCCAAGCCCAGTTTAGCTCAAATCTGGTCCTGAAAATGGGTGCTTTTCCCTTTCGTCCAGCCTATCCCCTCATTCTGTTGACCCGTCTGTGGCTTCCTTTGCCGCAATCTAATATTTTAGGCTAATCCGAGCGTTGCGACGCATATCGTCGCGAAAAAAATCGGATTTAGCGGACACCAACAGGATTTTGGCCGAAACGGAGTCCCCCAAAGCAAATTTGAGCTGAATCCCAAAAACCACCCGTCCAAAATAAGCTCTGTGGAGCCACGATCATCAGATTTGGTCACTCACCTACCAAATTTTCTTTCGAACGGCCCCAGTGGTTAATCTAGGGAAAAATTGCGTAGGAAAAATGCCGTCCTCGCCTCGATAAGAGAGCTAACACCCTGATAATAAAGCTATTTAGGCTAGGTTAGCCCGCTAAGCTAGCTATGATAGCAAAGCTATATCACAAGGCTAGCCATGATAGCTTGCCAAGGTTTGCTATCTAGGCAGGGGTTCATGGCAGGCTTGGTAACCTATCATTAACCTTTTCTTTGCATTTAGGTCCTGACACGACTTTCAATCAAAATATTCCTGAGGACCCTCATGCCTGTCATTAGTTTTGCAAATCCAAAAGGCGGCACCGGGAAATCGACCTCCGCCCTTATTCTCGCGCTCGAATTGGCGCATCGCGGCGGCAAGGTTGCCCTCGTCGATTGCGATCCCAACCAAGTTACAGCCGGATGGGCCGCCGCCCGTGAAGCCAATGGCGATGCCATTCCGTTCACGGCCATTCCAAATCCGGGGGAGGGCGATGTCATTGACGTGCTGGACTCCCTCGCCGCCGAATATCCATTCGTGATTGTCGATTTGGAAGGCACAGCGTCCCTCATGATGAGCCGCGCCATGAGCCGCTCGGACCTCACAGTCATTCCGATGCAGCCCAGCCCGGTCGATGCGAAACAGGCAGCGCGTGCTGTTGCGCTTATCCGCGTCGAGGAGAAAACACTGCGCCGACGGATTCCTATGCGTATCCTGATGACACGCAATAATCCGGCGATCAAAACCCGGGACGAGAAAGCAATTGTGCAGCAATTAGAGGCGGCAGGCGTCCCGATGCTGGACGTGCCTTTGCACGAACGCGCTGCATTTCGGGCTCTTTTCTCATTTAACAAGACATTGCGGGAGCTGACGAAAGCCGAAAGCGCCGGCTTGCCCAAAGCTTTGGAAAATGCGGAGGGCTTTGCCTATTTCGTGATTAAAGCGCTGAAAGATGAAATGCGCGGCGAGACGGAAAATGCGCCAAAAGAAACCTCTGAAGCGGCCTAAAGGAGACCACTATGAGCGACGATACGATCAAACGCGCCAGCTTTGGCTTTGACGCCGATTTCGGTGACCTCTCAACGGTCAAACCAACTGGCAGCGCCCCAAAACCTGCGCCCAAGCCTAAAGCTGTCAAACCCAAAACCGTGACCAAAGCGCCCCGAAAGCCCAAACCAAAACCTCCTGTTCGAAAAACCCAAGATGAGCTGGCCGACCGCTTAGCAAAATCGCAGGGCTTTACATCAAGAGAGGCTGGCAAAGCTCCGGCAGCGCCGGTCCTGCTGAAAAAACGCCGCCGGGTGCAACATGACGAGGCGGTTGATCAGCTTTCCATTCGCGGCCCCGTGCGGGTCTTAAACGGGTTTATCGATTATTGCGAAACGCACAAATTGTCATATTGGGAAGCTATGGAACGCCTGGTCGCCGAAGCAGAGTAGGGGCTTAGCTGCCTTTATGTGTCAT
>CAZSKH010000213.1:3829-4611 GCA_964607395.1 uncultured Algimonas sp. | reverse complement strand
GTGTCGAGCGGCTTGATGACGACTTTGTTTACACGGGTTTCCGCTGTCTCAGGCGGGTGATAGGCGGCTTCTTTTAAGGTTGGTATATTGTCGGCATGGCTTTCGTGCTCCGCGACCTTATGTTCCTTATTGGCCTCGGTAACAGAAGTGTCCGGCGCAGTCTGGGCGAATACGGATGTGTGGCTTAAAGTGATTATTCCTGCGATGGTCACTGTCTTAATTATTTTCATTTTTTGGCCCTGCCGTAATTTTTAAGTCGTTAGCAAATCCCCATGCGGTGAACATGACAGGCAGGTATGAACAATGATTGAATCTTCAATAATTGAGTCTTCAATAACTTATATAGCGTTTTATTTCAGTGAGTTAGAGCGGAAAATAATTTAAAAACTGAAGGGAGACAATTTAAAATTGAAATTCTTCTAGCCTGTTTAAGGTTAATTTTCTCTTATTTTCTCTTCATTTAGACAAATCACATTTAATAGGGATCTGGGGTGGTCTAATAGCCAAATACCACTGGAGAGCTCGAACCTATTCGGCGCTCAAACTTAGCCCGGTTTTTCTCCTACCTGTCCCGGCTCAACATTTTCGCCGCGAGCTGCGGCACAATAAGTGATTTCAATCCCATTTAGCTGACTTTCATTTTCGTTATTTGATTTGCGATGACAGACACGCCACGCGGGTAACCAGGCGATAGATCGCCGCGCGGGAGACTTAGAATGCCGAACACTGATTTCATTATTGATTGGTTGAAGTCCGAGATCTACACTGGCAAAGTGCGGGCC
>CAZSKH010000213.1:2493-3819 GCA_964607395.1 uncultured Algimonas sp. | reverse complement strand
TTTCATTTTCGTTATTTGATTTGCGATGACAGACACGCCACGCGGGAGACTTAGAATGCCGAACACTGATTTCATCCTCTATGGTATGCAGGCCTCGCTCTACACTGGCAAAGTGCGGGCCTTCATGCGCCGGAACCGGATTGCCGTGACCGAACGCGGCGCTGGGCATCCTGAATATACGGGCAAAATCATGCCCCAACTTGGCCGCTTCATTATCCCTGTGATTGAAACGCCCGATGGAGAGATTGTGCAGGACGGAACAGATATTCTGGATTATCTGGCAGAGCAGGGGCGGAGCCGCGAGCCGCTTTACCCTGAAGATCCGGTGACTCGCTCCGCCGCGTATTTATTTGAGTTGTTCGGGAATGAAGGCCTGCTGCGCCCCGCCATGCATTATCGGTGGAACTTTGATGACGATAATTTGGCCTTTATCAAACTCAGTTTTCAGGACGCTTTCCCTGCACATTTCGATGCGGCGGGGCGGGCGGCCATGTTTGATCATGCCTCGGGTCGGATGCGCAAAGCCGCGTCAGCCTTTGGCGTCACGCCCGCAACCTTTGAGACGATAGAAAAAAGTTATGCGGCGTTTTTGTCGCTTTATGAAGCGCATTTGACCGACACTTATTATCTGTTGGGTGATGTCCCGACAGCGGCTGATTACGGTTTTTTTAATCCACTCTATGCCCATCTGGCTCGTGACCCGAACCCGGCCCATCTCATGAAAAAGACAGCGCCGCGCGTCTGGAATTGGGTGGAGCGCATGAACCGACCCGAACAATTGGAGGAGCATACGGTAGAAAATCCACCGACAGCTCTCTTCGCAGGAAATGCTCTCCCCGAGACGCTCAAAAACCTCATGACTTATGTGGGCGAAGAATATGGGGCCGAGTTCGCGGCCCATGTTGATTTCGCCGATGACTGGCTCTCGAGACAGACCAAAAACTCCGATACGAAACCAGAGCGCAGCATGGGTTTTGCGGAGTTCAATTGGCGCGGCCACAACATAAAAACGGTTGTGATGGCTTATCGGTTCTATTTAGCGCAGCGTTTATGGGACCATTTCGATCTGTGTTCAGAGGCGGACCAAGCCGCTATCCGGGCGCTATTCGCGAAGACAGGCGTCGAATTGTTTTTGGACAAACGTCCCGTCCGCCGCGTTCTGCGCGTCAATCATCAGGAAGTCTGGGCGGATTAGTCGGTCCAGCCAGATTGCGCGATGATTGCGTCCGCTTGTTCCGGGAGAGCCTTGCGTAGGTTTTCAATATCGACTTTCCCGGCTTCAATTTGGCCCAAGACTTGGCGAGACCGGAGCAACCGCGCCCAGCC
>CAZSKH010000213.1:0-2393 GCA_964607395.1 uncultured Algimonas sp. | reverse complement strand
GGGTTTTCAGCAAGGCGGGCTTCAAAGCGCGGCAAAAGACTCGCGAAATCAGGAGCGGATGTTTCTGCGACGGCGGGCGGCGGTTGCCGTGTCTCAGGGGTGAAATTTGGCGACCCGATGAAGCCGTAAATGCCGGCACTGGCGCCGACCAACCCCGCGCAAATTAGGATTGGCAAAGCCAAAGACCGCGCGCCAGCCATCGGCGCATCCGCTTTGGCGGCTTTTAAAAGACGGGCTTGCAGAATGGCCTTTTTAGCCTTTTCTGGCTCTTCGCTGCGCTCTATCGCGCGCAATTCATTCCGGTAGGCCTCAACTTCATTGGTTTTGGTTTCCGCCGTTTCTTTCGCCAGAAACGGAGCCGAGAGATAGAGTCCGACGACCAAGGCCAGCGCTATACCCAGAAACCAGATCATCCGTCATTATCCATGAGGGTCTTCAACAGACTCTCATCGCTGTCAGAGAGGGGATCAATCGTGTCTGCCGGGCCCGCGTGCTTTCGCCGAAACGCGAACCAGCCCAAGCTGAGTAAAACTAATATCGCCGGGAGAAACCAAAGGGCATATGTGTTGGATTGCACGGGCGGCTTTAGCAAAACATAATCGCCGTAAGCGTCGCGAATATGTTCAATCACGTC
The DNA here is from genome assembly GCA_964607395.1 of uncultured Algimonas sp. GTDB lineage: Bacteria > Pseudomonadota > Alphaproteobacteria > Caulobacterales > Maricaulaceae > Litorimonas. The sequence goes on along the minus strand of CAZSKH010000213.1, from coordinate 1,759 downwards.
CTCATTCGACGCACCCGTGGCGAGCTGCTCGCGAACGACAATCCGCATGTCTTGCGCGAGTTGCGCATCTGATTCCTCAATCGACTGGTTCTGGCATACAACGCACCGAAGCTGCGCGCCAATATCCCGCGCGCGTTGTTCTTCTGGGCTGGTTTGCGCAAAAGCCGCGCCCGCAAAACAGAGCCATATGACAATGGCCCATCTCATTGTAGGCTCTCGACTAATGGACGCAGGGTGTCTTTCCAGTCTTCCGGCGTAATAATTCCGACATGTTTATAGCGGATTTTACCGGCACGATCGACGATGAAACTTTCCGGCGCGCCGCCCACGCCTAGCTCGACGATGAGTTTTGAATTGGGGTCAAAAATAATAACGTCATAGGGATCGCCGTGCCGCACTAGCCAGCGATTGGCTGCCTCCCGCGTGTCGCGCCAATCTATACCGACAATCTGAAGGTCGGGATTATTTCGCTGCGCCATAAGCTGCGGATGTTCCGTTGTACAAGCGGCGCACCAAGAGCCGAAAACGTTCACCAGACTGACTTGGCCCCGTAAAATAGATGGGTCGATGATTTGATCGCCCTTTAAATTTTCAAGTGCAAATTCCGGGAAAGGTTTTTCAATTAATTCAGACGGCAAAATGCGCGGGTCGCGGGTCAGGCCAAAGGCGAATGCCCCGACAAGGATTACAAACCCAAATAGCGGTATCAGGCCGCGCAGCTTCATTCGGCGGTCTCTAAGACCAGGGGCTTTCGATTTGCTGTCTGTTTGGGGGACGGCAGGCGCAAACGCTTATCGGCCAAAGCGACAAATCCGGACAGCGCCATAAGGAGCGCGCCAAGCCAAATCCAAACGACATATGGATGACGATAAACTTGCACAACAAATCCGCCTTGTGGGTCGCCCTCACCGATACTCGCGAAGAGGGTTTGTCCGAGCGAAAGATGCAGGCCCGCTTCCGTCGTGAGCTGATTACGCACCGGATAGAACCGGCGTTCTGTGGACAGGGTTGTGATGTCTCGTCCGTTTTTCGTGACTAATATCTCTCCGGCGAGGAAGTCATAATTATCGCGCTGACCGCCGCCGACATCTTCCAGCGTATAGGTGTAGGCTCCGAGGGACAGGCTATCGCCGACCTTCAGCGTGCCGATATCTGTCGTGCCCCACACACTCATGGAGGTGACCGCCGCCGTGAAAATCGCGACACCTATATGTGCCCCGGCAAAACCCCAAGTCGAGGCAGGTTGCGCGCGCAAACCAACGCGGCTCCAATTGGCTTTTCGGCCAATCGCGAGAATGGTTCCAAAGCCAAGCCAAGCCGCCAAGCCCAACGCCAATGCGCCCAAGACGGACTTTCCAAAAATAAAAGACAGAATGACAATAACGGCCGCGACTTTAAGGGTCAGCATAATCGGCACGCGCAGGCGTCTGAGACTATCATGTCGCCATTTGAACATGGGCCCAATTCCCATGAATAATATCAGAAGGCACATAATCGGTGTGAAGGTCAGGTCGAAATAGGGCGCGCCAACGCTAATTTTCGACCCATCCAACGCATCAATAAATATCGGGTAAAATGTTCCGAGAAACACCGTCGCCAAAGCCGCCGTAAGCAGCAGATTATTGAGCACCAAAGCTCCATCGCGCGAGGTGGCATTAAACGGCACGGGATCGCGCAGGGTGTGGGCGCGCATGGCATAAAGCGTCAGCGCGCCGCCCGTGGCGATACCCAACAGCAAGAGCAGAAACACACCGCGCTC
>CAZSKH010000212.1:0-4626 GCA_964607395.1 uncultured Algimonas sp. | reverse complement strand
CCATAGATACGAGCGATACCATCACCGACGGACAAGACCTGCCCGATATCGGAGACTTTGGCTTCTTTACCGAAGCCCTTGATTTGCTTTTTGAGGATCGTGGAGATCTCTGCGGCGCGAATGTCCATAATATATGTCCTCTATGCTTCTTTGAGGGCGAGACGCATGTCTTCGAGTTTTGTCTTAAGTGAGCTGTCGTAAAGGCGCGATCCGATACGAACTTGAAATCCGCCTAGCAGGTCAGGATCAACCGATGTTTCGATATCAACTGCGCGGCCAAGCGACTTTTTCAATTGAGACTTGATAGATGTAAGTTGAGCGGCGGTCAGTTTTGACGCGCTTTTGACTTTGGCAACTTGGGTGCCGCGGCGGCGCGCCAGCAGCTCATTGAATGCCGAAATGATTCCCGGCAGCTCGTCTGCGCGGCGATTGCCTGCTACAGTACCGATAAATTGCGTCGTCAACGGAGAAAGTTTCGCTTTCTTTGCGACGGCGATGAGTGCTGCAACCTTATCTTCAGTCGCGAAAACCGGGCTCTCTGTTACGTTTTTCAAATCCTGGCTTGATTCGTACATGTTCTTGAAAGATTTGAGATCTTTCTCTACCCGCGCAACAGATTTTGCATCCTCGGCGAGGTCGAACAAGGCAAGAGCGTAGCGCTGGGGGGCTTCGCCGGTAATGACTTCGGTGTCGGACAAAACGGATCGATCCTGAGCTGTAGCCGACGCGCAAATGTTCGCGTCAAAAACTGGGTTTCTTTAGGAAAAAGCGTCAACCTTTCCCTCAATCGCGCGGGCCATAGCAGGGAAAAATCGGCATGCCAAGGTCAGAATTTTACCAGCATACAGTCCGTCGGAACCCCCTCCAAACCAATACTGACTTGACAACTTTGTCCAATTTGTCCCTTTAAACTATGTTAGGTAATTTACTCGCGTTATTCAAAGCTCGGAAAGACCCGAAACTGGCTAAATCAATCGCCAGTGACATGGTCATTGACGGCACAATTGACCGAATAAGTTGGCCGCTTGCGATAGCAAGATTCTGGATGAGCCTTGGCCTTCTCGGAAGCCTAATATTGACAATCCTTTTTCTCTGGATCGGCATCATATCCCACTGGGCATTCGCACTCCCGGCCTTATTTTTTGGCGGAATTATCTATGCTATTGTACGGTTTTGGCGCGGCCTGAACGAAGGGGTTGAGAGAATTTCCCAAATTGCCAAGACGGAACTGAAAAAGCGGACCGAAACCCTTGAATTCCCTTCAATTCGAGAGTCAAACCCGTAAGAACGACGCATGACATCCCAGATTAAAAGTAATATGCGCCATTGCATGTCCCAAAAAATGGATTTCGCCTCATGTCAGTCATGAATGCAGCGCATTGGGATAATTACTGGCAAGGCCGGGCATCGAAACAAAGCGGAAACGCCCTTGTTGAGGTCGGCATAGAGAACAATCACGCGCTCAAAATGTTCTGGATTGAAACCTTCAGCGAGATCAACGCATCAGATAAAATCATTGACCTGGCTTGCGGTGCTGGCTCCGTATTAGAACACGCCCATAGTTTGGGGCTGTCAGATCTTACCGGTGTTGACGTCTCTCAAGAGGCTCTCAACGTCATGAGGGAGAAAATACCACCAGCCATCGGAATATGCGCTCAGGTAGACGATATACCACAAGCGGATAATAGTTTTGATCTAATTGTGAGCCAATATGGGGTCGAATACGCAGGCGACCGCAGTAAACTCCTGCAATCCTTTCGGGAAATGCGCCGGATATTGAGATCAAAGGGACGCATTACGATCATCGCACATGCGAAAAATGGCGTAATTTATGACGGATGCGAAACCTCTCTCAATAATTCAAAGAGAATTGAAGACAGCGGGTTTATGAAAGTCACCAAAGATGTCATCTCGACTCTGCATGGGAACGAAACACAGCGCAAAAGCCGTGACCTTCAAAAGCAAATGACGAGATTGAACCAAGCCGCAGAGCCAATCATGAACTGGCTCAGCACGTCCGACACTCAGAAAGATGAGTTTGCTCGTTTCGCCTATCACATCCTCCAATCGTCACATAAACTCATCACAAATCACAACGCCTACTCCAGAGCAGACTCGCTGAACTGGATCTCCAGCATACAATCGGAACTTGATGCCTATGAGGGGCGAATGGTGAGCATGACGACAGCCGCTTTAACGCAGGCCGAAATTTCTGACTTGATCAAAAAACTAAATAAAGACGGGGACGAATTGACATTCGCTCCGACAGAAGAATTTAAATTTGGCACAAGCCAAAAACGCGCAGCATGGGTCATCAGAGCCAAAAAACGATAAAAATTTATGGTCGGGCGCTGCCGAGGAGCTGCGACCCAAACTCCCTCGTACTATTCCATCCCCTCAAATGAAGACTATCGCAACAACATGTTTCGTCGCCACAAAAAAGCCGGCCCGAAGGCCGGCTTAAAATCATGAATGCTGAAAAAGCTTAGAAGCTAATTTTTGCATTCGCAAAGAATGTACGTCCAAAGACGTCATACGTCGCAGGGTAAGTGTTAGCCTGCTCGTCATTGTCACCAATAACGGGTGGGTTTTTGTCAAACACGTTGTTTGCACCCATTGTCAGCGTCAGGTTCTCACCAAGCTCTTTTGACACGGAAGCATCGAAGTAGTGACGTGTGCTGATTTCTTCAACAGTGTTATCTGTTGTATCATCATCATCATCTACGCTTCCGACGAGCCGCCAGACTGTCTGGAAGGACCAGCTATCTTTGTCCAAACCGGCCACAACGCGGTGACGATATGTTGGATCTGGCTCACCACAATCAATACCAAACGCACCCGCACACTCAAACAATACTCCGCCTCTGGATTCTTCAAAATCATTCTGGAGGTTGTATGTACCGAGGTAGTTAAGGGATACGTCACCGATATTTGCAAGGTCAAAGCCATATTGTGCCGCGATATCAATACCACGAACATCGATAGCCGCGATATTGTTTCCTTGCTGTGATACTGACTCGATAGAGCTGTCCGGACGGCGAACAATTAGATTACAAGCCGCAGAACCAGCACCGCCAACCGCTGGGTCGTAGCAAGACGACAGGATTGAGTTGGCACTCACAGCGGAAATCGCATCGTTGACAGTGATATCATAGTAATCGACGGACAATGAGAGACCTTCAACCATGTTAGGCTCGATAACCACACCAACGGTATACGTGTCTGCAATTTCCACGTCCAAATTCGGGTTACCACCGGACAATGCGCGCACTTGGCCTGACGTTGTGTTGATAATAGCGCTACCAACCAAGTTAGGTGCAACACCTGTTGCTGTACAAATGGCAGCTACGTCAGCGGCCACCGATGTTGAACCAGATGGAATACCACCAGCAGAACAAGGGTCTTGCGCGCCTGGGAAGTTCTCGCCGATTGGGGCGAACAATTCGCCAATATTTGGTGCACGAACCGCACGGTTATAGTTACCGCGGAAACGGACTTGATCATTAATGGCCCACTCACCACCAATTTTGTAAGCTTCATTCGTTCCAGATGTAGAATAATCTGAGTAACGACCCGCTAGATCCAATGTAACACGCTCTGCAAATGGCAGACCGGATAGGATTGGAACCGAAAGCTCACCGTAAACAGAGTAAACGTCAAACTTACCACCGGAAGGCGGGGAGCCGTTAAATCCAGCGATTGTACTTGCCGCGACATCCTGTGAAGGACGGAAATCCGCCTCTGTTTCGATATACTCTGCACCGATTGCGATACCAATTGGATCATCGTTGATGCGAAGTTTGCCGAGATCGCCGGAGAGGTTACCCTGCACAATGGTCTGCTCGAATTCAGCCGTAGCCGCCGCAGCTGTCGCGATGAACGTTGCAGAGTCCGCAGAAATATTACCAGCACCAAAGATATTCAAAGGCGAGCAATTACCGATACCACCGTTTTGGGAGGGATCAGCACAAGTCGGGTTACCAGCTGCATCGACGTCAACGTTACCGTCACCATCTGCATCAGCCAAAAGCAAGGCTTGCGAGAAACGACCACGGTTCACGTTACCATTTTGAGTTTGCGCACGCACTGTACGGCCCTCTTGGAGGTAAACATCGTAAGACCATGTGTCACTTAGATCACCACGTGCACCCAATGTGATTTGGAATGCATCGTTAATGTCTTGTGTCTGACGCGGGCCGACTTCAACCAAACGGCGACGCAGGAAACCTGTCGCAGTATCGTCAATGCCGTCACCATCTGTATCAACGCCGTCACCCAGAGTATTAGAAATTACAGCTTGAGACGCCGCATCAATGAACGGGTTTCCGTCGAGTGAGAACTGTGACGTCTGGAAGATTGGCGTTGGAGCCAACTCAGAATCGACACGGTTTTGCGCAAATGATCCGCGAGCATAAAGCTCAACCTTGTCATTCAACTCATAGCGGCCCAAAGCCGTCAAAGTGAAACGCTCTTGTGGGAGTTGGATGAAGTTCACTGGAGCGTAGTTATAGAAGTCATTAACCTGACCGCCAAGAACGAATGGCCGCAAAGTACCATTGCTTTCGAAAACGCCAGGACCTGAGACGCCGTTTCCGAAGTCAAAGCCTGAGAAGATGGACGTTCCAG
>CAZSKH010000211.1:0-4663 GCA_964607395.1 uncultured Algimonas sp. | reverse complement strand
ATACCTTTGAAAACATCCGCATCAATAGGCTCAAACCCTCCGGTAGCGGGGTTCACGAAATAGAGCGGTTCAGAAATATTGGCAGGGTCAAATCCGGCTTTCACTAAATTCGTTTTCTTGAACTTGAACGTGCTTGTTGTGTCGCTATCTTTGGACAAGCGCAGGAAAACGGGCCGCGCATAATGCGGTAGTTCTCGGTCTACATGCGCTTTTAGTTTCTCCAAATCCGGCTCTCCCTCGGCCACAATGGCGGCCATACCGGCGCGCCCATCATATCCCGGCACAGCGACGCCATAGACATTCGCCTGCGTGACACCGGGGAAGACTGACAAGACTCCCGCGACTTCATTGGTCGCGACATTTTCTGCCTTCCAACGATAGGTGTCCCCTACGCGGTCAATGAAGTAGTAAAATCCATCTTCATCGCGTTTCATAAGATCGCCTGTCCGGAACCACGCGTCACCTTTTTTGAAAACGTCACGCAGTATCTTTTTCTGCGTGGCTTCTTCTGTGCCGTAGCCCTCAAAGCGGAATCGCGGATCATCTTCGCGAATTTCGCCGATCATTTCACCCGGCTCATTAAAGTCTTCGCGAATACAAAAGCCGTCGGCTCCGCGTGGGTTTTCGCCCGTCTCAACATCAAAACGCACAATATCGATATTGAATTTCCAGGCCAGATAGGACGGCACACGCCCGACGGCACCGACGGGGCCGTCTACATTAATCAAGCTGACATTACCTTCCGTTGCGCCATAAAATTCGATGACATGCGGCACATTAAATCGATTAACGAAACTCTCCCACACTTCTGGGCGCAGACCATTCCCAATAATCCAACTAATTTTATGTTTACGCTCATTTTCAGTCGGCGGCTGCGAGAGCAGAAAGCGGCAAAGCTCGCCGACATATGTGAACATGGTCGCGCCATGCTCAACCGCATCATCCCAGAATTTCGACGCTGAGAATTTCGGAATGATTATGACCGCGCCGCCATAAGTCAGCATGGCCCCGCACCCGACCAATCCGCCTGTCGCGTGATACATCGGCAAGACCATCATCATGCGATCAGTGGCTTTGGCTTTTGCGCCGGTTCCAATACCGCGAAGATAATTTTGCGCGCGGACATGGGTCACTTTTGCGGCTTTAGGCAATCCCGTTGTGCCGGAGGTGAACATTTTCATGGCTTGTCCGCTAGCGAGGAGGCCAGACCGCTCTGACTTTGCCGGACGATCCGGACGCATCTCCGAAATCGTATGATCAAAGCTCTCATAGCCTTTGACCTCTCCGAAAGCGGCCCAGACTTTTGGATCACCCTCGACTTGCTTCTTGGAGGCATTCCACTGCTTCGCCATTTCAACATCCATGATGACATGGGAGGCGTCAGAAATATTGACGCAATGGGCCAGCGCTTTGCCAGAGAGTTGATAATTCAACAGAGCCGGAACAACGCCAATTTTTGAAAGGCCAAACCAAAGCGGAATATATTCAAGACGGTTGCGCGCAAACACGGCAACGCAATCTCCTTTAGACAAGCCCTGACCCTTCGCCCAAGCCGCGACGCGGTTGGCATAGGTTTCCATTTCGTCATAGGTCCACTGCCGCTCGCCTTCGATAAAGGCGATATTGCCGCCAAAGGCATCAACGCGCATCTCAAGCTCATCCGCGATTAGAAAATCAGAGTCAGCGTCCACCGATTTCACGGCGCGCAACATGCGAAGTAAGTCGCTGATATATTTAATCTCTCGCGAGAGGGAAAAGCCCATATCGGCCCCCAAGTCTAAAATGTGGAACTTTAACTGTGGCGCACAGTAATGCGGAGACCGCAAAAGAAAACCCTGTTTGCAGTATGGGCCGCAAACAGGGTTGAGTTTGTCTAACTAACGGCTCAGGCCGACGGGAGTAATGTCGAGACCGAACGTGGGAACTGGGGTGCCCCCCAAGGTTCGTAGTTATGTTTGCAATGCCCGTGCCAAGATTTCCAGTGCTATTTTTTCGCCTTTTACGGGAAAAATCGAGTCATCCGCCTCAATTCGGCACGCGATTGTGCCAAATTGAGACGATTAGGGTCAAGCCTAGCGATATGGATAGCCAGTCGAGCCGACTTGTAGACAGGTTCCATCCGCCTGCTTTGTTGTTCCGCTGGGGCAAGGCGCAGCCTCAATCGTTGTCCGAGGTGCGGGCGCGATGTATTGCGGCGTCGTATATTGCGGGATTGCAGGTTGCGGCACCGAATATTGCGGTGAGGTCTGAATGCCCTGTGCCCTCACCCGTCCGGTTGCCGCCATGCGGTAACCTTCAATGTAATTTGGCGGGAGATAAATTGGCGTTTCCCCGCCTTGGGCATCCAAGGCGATTAGCGTCAGCCCGTCAAACCGCGCCGCGTCTAACCGGTCATTTGGAATAAAGACGCGCAGCTTATCCTCACGAGCACAATCAATACTGCGGGAAGATACCACACTGCGGGCGCCGTAACCGTCATTCGGGAAGAAATTCAGTTTACGCTTTGACGTGTTCGATGAACTCCGGCGGCTTGGCGCAGATCTTTTTATGCTTTTCTTCGGCGAGCTTGATCGGCGTGACGAGCGCTGTTTTGGGGCCGAGTTGCGCTTGGGCGTAGATCGCTTTGGCGGACTTGTCTTAATATTCTTAGGCCGCGAGCTCGCATTGCTGCTGGAGCGCTTTTTTGGGCTTGTGCTGTTGCGCGACCGAGTCTCGCGGTTCACGGTGGGCCGTGTCTGCACATCCTCCCTTGGCGCACGCTCGATTTGTGAACGTTGATTGCGCGTGCGCGTCCGGCGATTCACTGAGGGCTGAGTTTGCGATCTTTCGTTTTGTAGTCTCTGGCGTGGCGTTTGAGACTGTTCTGAAACAGCCCGGTCCGTCCTCGGCGATGCCGCGCGAATGCGGGAACGCTGACTTGGATTTCCTGCGCGCATCGGTGTCCGGCCCCTTGCACGCCCCTCAATTTCTGCGGGTGTGCGGCCTGTACCGTAGGACCGAACGCGGCTGAGACGCTCGTCAATATCTCGGTCTGTTAAGCGGCGAGCATTTCTGCGCGCTCTGTCATCGCGCTCGCCTCTGGCCCTGCGCCCATCATCATCCCGATCACGGCGTCCATCGGCCCTGTCCCGGTTACGGTGGCCGCGCGAGCCGCGTCTGCCATGCGTTCCATAACTGTTACGAGACCCATAGGATCTGTTGTTTCCAAAATAGCCTCGACTTCCATAGGATCGATATCCCGGACCAAAATAACTATTTCCGAAACCAAAACCAAAACCGGAATGTCCGGCATAGTGACGGTAAGGTCGGTAGATGCCCGAAGAATATCCGCGATCATAATATGAGGCATGGTTGTAAACCACGTTTTCGACACGTGTCGAACATTCCAAAACCCGGGTGTCACGTAAAATCACAGGCGCCAGTTCACCATTGACGAAACTGACGTCGCCATAATTACGTCCGCCATAAGGATCATCGGACGGCGAGTTATAATAGAAATCCATTTCGACGATCGCGCCGCCGCTTAAGCGGCTGCCGTCAACAGCCACCGCTCCATCAGCGGAGCGAAGGCGTAGCGACCCCGCTAAGTTCGGATCTTCCTCGAAGGGATCAAAGGAGGCCGCGACAAGCTCCCGCGCGCCTGTCCTTGGGTTGAACTCTGTCGTGACGTCCCGCGCGATTTGCTCGGCTGAAATGGAGGGCAAACCCGGAGCCGCCGCGACCATCGTCGGCGCTCCGGTCTGATAGGCCCCCGCCTGGTAGGTTGGAGCTTGATAGCTTTGCGCATTCGCAGTCCCCGCCGAGCCGAAGATCAGCGCTGCCGTGGCTAAAAGCCAAAATCGGGGGGTGCGTAAATGTTTCATATAACCTCCATACGCAGTCTAAGCTGAGTAAGGGCTGATAGTCACGTTAACTTTGCATTCATCGTTAACCCGGTTTTCGCGGGGTTTTAGAAATTATCCTTCAAAGCCCGCCGCCGCCCGAGCTCTGCGGCGCTGCCCGCCGTGACAAAGGGATTCGCCCGTTTTTCCACGCCCACAGTTGTTGGAACCGTAGGTCTATCGGCAGCGCGTTTCGCTTCCGCATCGGCAATCGCGGCCAAGAGGTCCACATTTTCGCCGTCGACGGAAATCGCGAATTTCGCATTGGACAGCGTATATTCATGCGCGCAATAGAGCTTTGTTGCGTCCGGCAAGGCCATAATGCGCGAGAGGCTGTCCCACATTTCCTCGGGCGTGCCTTCGAATAAACGCCCGCATCCAAGGGCAAAAATCGTGTCCCCGACAAAGGCGAGTTCGGCTGATGGAATGTGATAGATTATATGCTCATCCGTGTGGCCGGGCGTGTGGATGACATCGACGGAATGGCCCGCAAATTCAAAATTTTCTCCGCCGAAATGGGTGATGTCCCGCACGGGAATGGCGTCTTGTTCTGGGCCGCGCACAAGGCAGTCATAGCGCCGCTTGAGCGCGACATTGCCGCCCGCGTGATCGGGATGCCAATGGGTATTCCAAATCTCCGTCAAGGTCCAACCGCGCGCCTCGCATTGCGCCGCAATCTCGCGCGCATCGGGCGTATCGATGGCTGCCGTTGCGCCGGAAACCGGGTCGTGCAAAAGGAAGCCGTAATTATCGGACAGGCAAGGAAACAGGGCGACTTCAAG